>JAIRTK010000007.1 GCA_031254955.1 Opitutaceae bacterium | reverse complement strand
GAGGAAGAGGTGTTGAGGGAAGGAGGGGAGATTGGTTTGTGGGCTGATGTCGTTTCACTCGACGCCGTGTTTCCGTGCTTCCGTGCTTCCGCGATTTTGAGATTAGATTAAAGGTTTGTTTTTATTAAACCACGGAGACACGGAGGACACGGAGTTCGGAAGGAGTTTTTTATTCGATTCAGGTTCAATACCTCGGGGGCTTGCCCCGAGGTTCTTTATTAAAATCTCTTTCATGGCTTCGTGCTCTCCGTGTCTCCGTGGTTAAATTAATGGTTCGGTTTTATTGTCCACGGATTACGCGGATTTGTATGGATCGTTTAATAACTTGTTTTTCAATCTGTGTTAATCCGTGCAATCTGTGGACAATTTAATGGTTCGTTTTTATTTAACCACGGAGACACGGAGGGCACGGAGTTCGGAAGGAGGTTTTTTATTCGCTTCAGGCTCAATATCTCGGGGCTTGCCCCGAGGTTCTTTATTAAAATCTCTTTCATGGCTCCGTGCTCTCCGTGTCTCCGTGGTTAAATTAATGGTTCGGTTTTATTGTCCACGGGTTACGCGGATTTTTAATAACTTGTTTTCCAATCTGTGTTAATCCGTGTAATCTGTGGACAATTTAATGGTTCGTTTTTTATAACCGCGAAGGATGCGAAGGGCGCCAAGGAAATCAGGGAGGAGGTGGGTTTTTTATGGTTCCGGGCGGTTTGAAGAAAATTTCGACCACGAAAATCGCCGGAGGACGCGAGATTCATGACAGTTTTTATTAAATAATTATCCACTTTTCAGCAGTTTGATATTTTGCGCGTTTTTCGCGTCCTTTCGCGGTTGGATTAATGGTTTGTTTTTATCGGACGGAAGAAAACGAAGAGGGAGCAAAGAATGTATTTTTATGGTTTCCTTTGTTTTCTTCCGTTCAAAATAAAGGTTTGGTTTTCATTTCCCGGCGCTCACGCGGACGGTCTCGACTTGGGCGGGCGCGAGGGCGGCGGCGTAAACGCGGATGTCGGCGAGCTGGCCGTCGAAGGCGCGGGTGCCGCCCTCGCTGAGATTGTGGTAGCCGAGGTTGAGGAGGCCTTTGTCGGGGATGGCCGTGCCGTGCGCGGCGAGGCGGGCGGTTTTCAACACGGCGGCGCGCGCGGACTCGCTGCCGCCGAGGAGGGTGGCGTCCCCGGTGGCGCCGTCCCAGACGAGGGCGACGAAAAGCCACTCGCCTTCGCGCGCGAGGGCGGAGGCGGAGTCGCGCGGGGCGTAGAGGCGGTCGGGCGCGCCGTCGGCCTTTTCGGTGCCTCGCGCGAGGGCGCAAAGGGTGTCGGTGGAGAAGAGCAGGTCGAACGCGGCGCTGCGGAAGAGCGTGGTGAAGGAGCCTCTCGCCGTGGGAAGCGGGGCGGCGAGCTTATACCAGAGGGTGATGGTGCAGGCGGGAAGCCCGCCGAGGTTGGTGCGCGCGATGCTGGCGCAGTGGATGACCTTGCCGCCGTTGCCGTCGTTGGCGGAAAGGTCGATGGCGCGCCCGCGCTGGAACGGGCCGGTGCCGGTGTCGAGCACGAGGGTGGCAGGCTCGCAGTTGCCGAAATTTTTGGCGGTGTTTTTGCGCAGCAGGAGCTGGGCGTCCGGGCGTCCGGCGAGGCCGGCACCGGTGCCGAGGTTGGGCAGCGTGTGGCCGGGCGCGGCGGGCGCGTAACGCAGCGCCGGAGCGGGCGGCTCGCCAGCGGTGGCGGCGGTGGCCGGGGAGCGGAGTCCGGGAAACGAGACGGCCAGCAACGCGCAAAGCGCCGCCGGGAGGGTTTTGATGATGGAGGGTCGGGTGGTCATGGGAAAAGGGTGGACGGTTCGAGGATGACAGTGGCGTCTTTGGGGAGGGGAATTTCGATGGTGCGATTGGGCAGGGAGGCGATGGCGAGCGGTGCCACGGGCAGGGACAGCTCGCCGAGCCGTTCGCGGACGCTTCGGAGCAGTGCCCTTGCTTCGGCGATGGCGCGGGCGGGACTCGCGGGCCGGAATGCCCGCGCTCCCGTGGGCAGCGTCCCTGCTTCGGCGATGGCGCGGACGGACAACAACGATGTGATGCGGCGAAGGGTCATGGCCGGGAATCCGCCTTGGCGGTTTGGGTAATCCATTCCTCGATGGCGGCGTTTTGCTCCGGGGTGGTTTTGTGCCCGGCGGAGGGAACGACGTGGAGCGTTTTCGGCGCGGTGATTTGATTATACGCGGCGTAAATGGAGGTGGGCGGGCAGGTCTCGTCGTTGTAGCCCCAGGCGTAATGTCCCGGAACCGCGATGCGTTTCGCGAAGTTCACGACATCGTAGTAAGCGGTGGTCTCGACCTTGGCGGGGTTGCCGGGCCGCGCGCTGTCCGGCGCAAACATATGCGGCCAGCCGCCGGCGCGCCCGTGAAGATAGCCGGTAACGTCGCAGTAGGCGGGGAATTGCGCCGCCAGCCCGGTCACGCGCGGGTCGAGCGCGGCGGTGACCATCGCCAGCATCCCGCCCTGGCTGCCGCCCGCGACAATCAGGTTTTTCCCGTCGAAATTGGGCAGCGAGACAAGGTAGTCGTTCGCGCGCACGCAGCCCATGTAAACCCGCCGGTAATAATAGGCGTCGCGGTTGTCGAGGTTGAGGTTCCGGTAATCGCGCAGCGCGCCGGCGTCGAGGTCCTCATACACGTCCTTCGGCAGGTTGACGGGGATGCCGTGGATGCCGATGCCGAGCGTGATCAAGCCGCGCGCGGCCAGCGCGGTGTTGACCGGCACGCGCCGGGCGATGCCGGCGCCGGGCACGCGCAGCACGGCGGGGTAGTTGCCGGGCGCCTTGGGTTCGCACACTATTCCATAAACGCGGGCCTTGTAGCGATGCGCCATCAACCCGGTGGCGAGCGTGCGGATGCGCACATGATATACATTCACGGCGCCGGTGCAGTATTCGGGCAGCAGCGTCCGCTCCGCTTCCATCGGTATCGCCGCGAGTTCGGCCTTGTTGTTTTTCCAATATAACTCGAAATCCTCCGGCTCGGTTTGCGTGGGTTTTATATTTTCTGGCGAGACGCCGGCGGTGGCGATGCCCTTATAGGTTTTCCCGGCGACGCGGGCGTTGACGACGCAGCGCAGGAATCCCGGCCCGGCGAGCGAACCGCCGTCAACCACCAGCCCGCCTTCCGGCACGACGGCCTTTTTCGCCGGCGCGGGCATTTTTTCCGGGCCGATTGTATAATTGATTCCGGCGTTTTTGACCGGAGCGCCGTCGTCGGTGACGCTGATGATGAAGCGGACGGGTTCGCCGGTTTTATAAAGCCAGTCGTCACGGTCCGGCGCGACGGAGACCTTGATTTCCCCGCCCCGCAGCAAGGCCGCGGGGAGGAGCAGCCACAGGATGATGAAACGGGAGGGGAGGTGAAAATTCATATAAAAAAAGGGTGTTTTAACTGGCGGGGATCGGCGGGGAAAATTTTCCCTCATGCCTCTTTGCGGTCATGGACAATCTCATGGGCGCCTTGAAAAATCCGATTTAATCACGGAAGCGCGGAGGGACGGAAGGCGCGAAATTATTTTGTAATGATTGTTTTTCATGAGATTCCGTGTTGGCCGATGTCGCTTCGCTCGGAACCGCCTTTCCGCGCTTCCGTGATTAAAAACCTTTGTTTTTGAGTTTTCCAAAGTGCCCTCATGCATATCTGCGGTTAAATTTCCGGATTTCCGGCAAGGTTCCAGCCGCGCAGGAGCGGCAGGAGCGCGTCGCGCATGGTGGCGTAGCCGGCGGCGTTGGGGTGCAGGCGGTCGCCGAAATACTCCGGCTTCGAGGCGCCGTCCTCCTGCGCGAAGGGCGAGTAGAGGTCGCAGAGGGTGACGGCGGCGTCGCCGGCGGCGATGTCGCGGAGCAGTTGGTTGAGTTCGGGGATGCGTTTCGGAAAATCGCGGTCGCCGGCGCGCGGCATGACGAGGCAGAGCGCGACGGGCATCGTGGCGCTCTGGGCGCGCGCCTTCGCGATAATTGCCTTTATATTGGCGGCGATGTCGGCGGCGGTGTCCATCGCGCCGAGGTCGTTGGTGCCGATGAGCAGGACGAGGCCGCGCGGATGGAGCGCGAGCACGTCATCGTCGAAGCGGTGGAGCAAATTGCGCGCGCGGTCGCCGCCGATGCCGCGATTGGCGATTTTCACGCCGAGCGGGGCGAAATCCCGCGCAAGCGTGCGCCAGCGCTCGGTGATGGAATCGCCGGCAAACACGAGCGCGCCCTGCTCGGCGTCGCGGAGTTTGGCGAAGCCGGCGCGAAGCTGGTGGTTCCAGTTTTTGAAGCGGCCTTTTCCGACGGGCTGGCCGACGCCGGGAAACGCGTCGTTCGCAGGCCAATAGGGATCGGGCTCCGGCGCGGGCGGCGGGTCGTTGCGGCGGGCGGCGGGTGCGGCGGCGGCGAGCTTGAGCGCGTCGGCGAGCGGGGCGGTGGCGGCGGTGACGGCGAGGTTGTCAATCGCCACGCCCTGCGCGCTGGCGCGCACGCCGCGGCTGAGCCAGCGCAGCCAGATCTCGTCGCCGTCGGCGGCGAGCACGGGGAAGGTCGCGGTGATGCCGGCGCGGCGGTTGGCATCCGCATTGCCATCGAGCAGCCGCGCGGCCACGCCGGTTTCGGAGGCGGTATGCGGCGAGGTGAAATCGAGCCGCTCCACCGGCGTCCAGCCGGCGGAGCCGGTGAGCAGGCCGCCGTTGACTTTATAGAAAAACCGGAGCACGGCGGGCGTCGGGCCGTCCTCGCGCCACTGCTCGCCGTCGTAGCACACGGTGAGCGCGGTGATGGCGGAGCCGGTGCGGTTGACGAGGCGCAGGCCGACGGCGAGGTCGCCGGAGTTGGCCGACACGCGCAGGCCGAGCGCGCGGTCGGATGAGCCGTCGGCGCCGTAGCTGACGACGCCGACGGAGCCGCCTCCGGAATCGGCGCGGAAGGTGTCCGGCCCTCCGCGTCGCGCGAACGCCGCGTGCCAGCCGGGGAGGGTTTTGTTGTTTTCCCAGACATTGCCGGCGCCGCCGCGCGGCAGGGCGTCGAAGTCCTGCGCGCTGGTGCCGCCGGTGTATATTATCTGGGCGGACGCCAGAAACGGGGCGGCGAGCAAACCGGCGGTCAGGAGCAGTTCTTTTTTCATGGGATGGTAAAACGCCGGCGCAAATGCAAACGGACGGGAGCAAAACACCTGGGGGCGTCAGGCATAAAGAAATAGCAGGACCGGCGTGAAAATGGAATCGCAGGCACGCTCAAACACTTAGCTCAATCGCTCATGCGACGCGTCTCCGTCCCGGCATGGATTGAGTGGTCGAATTTAAGTTGTCAATTTAATCAACGCATTCGCATCTACTTGCAAAATCCACCCAACCGCCCGGAGCCGCCCGCCCCGCCCCCCCGGAAACAGGACGCTTCCGCTGTTTTCGGGGGCGGGTTTTCCCCGCCGGCCCCGAACTCGGGGACGCCCGGCCCGGCCTCCGCACCGTGCCCGCGGCGGGCGCGCGGTCTTGACTCGTTCTATACATCCCGGTCTATATTATTCTTCATGCTGCGTTACCTCGGACAAGGCTCCCGTTATTACGGCCAACAACCCATGGCGCCCCAATCCCGCGCCAACTGGGAATTTTTCGCGGTGGTTTCCGGTCGGTGCGCGCCGCTGCTCCCAGGCGGCGAGGTGCTGGGCAGGCCGGAATTGCAATCCAGCACCATCTGGGTTTTCCCGCCCGAGCACAAACACGGCTGGGTGGGCGGGAAACGCCCCTGCAAGGCGGTCGTGCTGCACTTCGGCGTGGTGTTTCCGCTGCTGGCGGAAATCACCCGCGAGCACGGTTTTTTGCAGCACAAACTAAGTCCGGCGCAGGCCCGGCGCATCGGGAAACTCGCACGGGAAATGAAACCGCACTATGAAAAACCGATGCGACTAAGCCCTTTATATGAGCAATATGCGCAACTCGAACTCGCCCTGATCGCGCTTGAGGGCATGGTCACCACCCGGCTGCCGACACTCGCCAGCCTCGCCGAGCAAAAGGTCGAGACCGCGATGCTGCATTTCAAGGACCACCTGCCGGAACGTCCGGCCATCGCGCGGGTGGCGCGCGTGGCCGGAGTGTCGCCGAGCCACTTGCGCCGGCTGTTCATCCAGGTGCGCAACGAAAGCCCGCGCGACGCCTTGCGGCGCGTGGCGATGGAGCGCGCCGCGGAACTGCTCAGCGAGACCAGCCACACCATCGCGGCCATCGCCGAACAATGCGGATTCGCGGGCGCGGGCGAATTCAGCCGCGCGTTCAAATTCTATTATAAAATGCCGCCCTCCGTCTGGCGGGAAGGCATATTGCCGCCTTACAGGAAACCCGTTAATATACAAGGACACTGGCAGCTTCCCGAGGACTCATCCGGCGTGATCCAGAAAATGCGGCGCTACGGGTTCCATCGCTGATGAGCGATTGGGCTAAGTGTTTGAGCGTCCCCGCGCTTCCTCGCCCGGCGGGCTTCTGCTAGCGTGGAGAGGACATGACCCCGTCCCGTGCCACGTCAATGCTGACCGCCGTGCTGCTGCTCTCCGCCATGCCGTCCCGCGCGCACCCCTCCCCGCCCTCCATCGAGGGCGCGCGGCCCCGTCCGTGGACGGGCGGCGGGGCGGGCGCGGCGCGGGACCTGGAGGACCAGTGGGCGAAATTTCAGGACGCCGCCGCGCGCGGCGGCGGCGACGAAAACCGGGGCGTCTCCATTCGCGGCGTGCTGCGCTTCGCTCTGGAGGCGACGGCGGCGGGCTGGGACCCCGCGCGCGTCGAGACCATGCTGGCCTTCGGACGCTCCATGCAGGACCTCGACCCGTCCAGCCGCACCTTCGGCAATTTCAAATGGGTGAGCGGCGCCGGCAAGGTGCATGACTGGAACGCGGTGGAGTTTGCCACGCAGATTCTCGGACTGCTGCACAAACGCCACGCGGACGACCTCTCGCCGCGCGCGCGCCGGCTCGTCGAGGAAATGCTGCAATCGGCCATCCCGGCGCTGGCCAGCCACAAGGTCAAAATTGATTATACCAACATCTGGATAAAAAAGGCGTGGTGCCTCATCGCGATTGGCGAATGCCTCGGGCGCCCCGACCTCGCCGCCGACGGCTACAAGCGGCTCGCGGACTGGACCCGCCATGTCGCGCACAACGGCATCACGGAATTTGGCGCGGTGACTTATTACGGCACCGACCTCGACACCCTCGGCATGATTGAAAAACACGCCGCCCGCCCGGAGGGCCGCGCGCAGGCGCTGGCCGCCATCCGGTATTTGTGGACGGACGCGGCTGCCAACTGGTGGGCGCCGGGCGACCGGCTCGGCGGGGCCAACTCCCGCAGCTATAATTTTCTCCGGGGCCACGGCTATTTCGAGGCGCACACCTGGGCCGCGGGCTGGCTGCGCCGGAAACCCGAGCTGGAGCGCCCCGGCTGGCTGCCCGGCGAACGCGACCACCTTGTCGCCTTCCTTCAGGCCGGCTCCACCCCGCCGCGCCCGGAATGGTTTCCACCGGAAACCTTCGCGCTCCCCCGCACCGTGGTCCAGCGCTGCGGCCCGCTGCCGGAGGACATCGCGGTCAACTGGCTCGGCCACCGCGTAAGCCTCGGCTCTGCCGGTCGCGAGCGCGGCGGCGACGACCGGATGCTCGCCGCCAACCTCGGTGACTCGCCGGAGATTCCGCAAATCTCCCTGTTCATGGACGGACGCGGCGACCCGTTCGGCACCAAAAAAACCAAAAACGCCGCCGGGCAGGCCAAGGCCCTGCACCTCGTCCCGTTCACCGCCACCGTCCAGCGCGGGCCGGAAGTGCTGCAACTGCTCTCGCTCGAACCGCTCGCCCCCGGCTCGCGCCACAAGCCCGGCGAGTTGTCCTGCTTCCAGACCCATCTGGTGTTTCCCGCCGCCTCGGAAGTGTGGCACGGCGACCACCCGGCCCGGCCCGGCAGCCCCCGCCGTCCCGCCCCCGTGCCCGCCGGCGCGCCCGTTTATATAAAAATGGACGGCGCGGTGCTCGCGATGCGCATCCTGTATGCCGACACCACGGAGAAGCGGGCGCCCGCCCCGGTTCATCACATCCGTGACAGCTCGAAGGCGGCGGCCAACCGCGTCACCATCGTGCACGACGCCGGGGAGCCTCGAGGCCGCGCCACCGTGGCCGTCTGGCTGCGCGCGGCGGAAGGGCTGGATGCGGCGGGGTTCGCCGCGTTCCGCCGCGCCTTCGCCGCCGCCGCCGCCTCGGCCTCGCTCGACGGCGCGCGCTTCCGCGCCGAGGTCGCCGGCCTCGCCGGCCCGCTGCGCATCGAGGCCGATGTCACCGCGAAAAAACGCCTCCTGCTCGAAGGCGGCGAACCCCGCCCCGCCCTCCTCTCGGTCAATGGCCGCGAAGCCGGAAAACCGATATTCGACACGCTGGAACGACAAAACCCAACCAACCCATAAACTAACCACGGAGTCCACGGAGTTTCATGACCGACCCCCTCAATCCTGAAAAACCCTGTGATCCTGTCCAAAAAACAAACCATTAATTCAACCGCGAAAAACGCAAAAACGCGCGAAATACCAGACACTTCATGAATTTCGCGCCCTTTGGCGATTTTCGCGGTTATAAAAACAAACCATTTATCTCACACGAAGGCGCAAAGCGCCGGAAAGCGCTGTATTATAATTCATCCCTTTGCGACTTCGCGCCTTTGTGCGAGATAAAAAACGAACCATTAAATTGTCCACAGATTGCACAGATTAACACAGATTGGAAAACAAGTTATTAAACAATCCATACAAATCCGCGTAACCCGTGGGCAATAAAACCGAACCATTAATTTAACCACGGAGACACGGAGAGCACGGAGCCATGAAAGAGATTTTAATAAAGAACCTCGGGGCAAGCCCCGAGATATTAAGCCTGAAGCGAATAAAAAAACTCCTTCCGAACTCCGTGTCCTCCGAGTCTCCGTGGTTTAATAAATACAAACCTTTAATCTAATCTCAAAATCGCGGAAGCACGGAAGCACGGAAACACGGCGTCGAGTGAAACGACATCAGCCCACAAACCAATCTCCCCTCCTTCCCTCAACACCTCTTCCTC
>JAIRTK010000545.1 GCA_031254955.1 Opitutaceae bacterium | reverse complement strand
CAAACTCGCCGGAGTGTTGAAAGCCGAAAGCTGACCCCGCCCCCATAACCGGCAGGCAAAATACGCCCAAAAATTATCCCAACCCGCGCCCTCCCAGCCTGACGATTCGGATGCCACGGACACCCCCGCCCGCAAGCTCGCGTGGCATGAACAATTCGCCCGTGAACATTTCGGGAAGCGCACGCGTCCCGCGTGCCCCCTCAGTCGTCCCACCCGTGGGTTTTCGTGGCATGGGCGACTCGCCCATGTTTTTCAGGAGACACCCTCAACACCTCGCCCCCGAAACCCCGCCCTCAACGCCCCGCCCCCAACGCCTCACCCCCGTCCCCCCGTCCCCGGCCTCACTCCCGGAACCTCGTCTCCGCCTCCGCCCTCGATGCGGCGAGCGCGACCGCGCGCGCACGCGAGAGATGGAATTGCCGGATTGCGGCGGCGGCTTGGCGCGGGCATGTTGTCCGTCGCATTCCCAGAACGCCGATGTCCGCCTCGCCGCTGCCCGCCATCGTCCATCTCGATGCCGACGCGTTTTTCGTGTCGGTCGAGCAGGCGTTGAACCCGGCGCTGCGAGGGAAGAAGATCGCGGTGGGCGGACGCGAACGCGGCATCATCGCGTCGGCCAGCTACGAGGCGCGCGCCTGCGGGGTTTACACGCCGATGCCGACGGCGCGGGCGTTGCGCGTGTGCCCCGACCTGATTCTCGTCCACCACGGCGCGGGCAACTACGGCGAGTATTCGCGGCGCATGTTTGACTTGTGCGAGGAACTCACGCCGCTGGTCGAGCGCCGCTCGATCGACGAGGGCTTCATCGACCTCGGGCCGCGCGGCCACGCGACGCAGGCCGAAATCGTGGCGACGGCGGGCGGGTTGCAACGGCGGATCTGGGACGAGTTGCAAATCCCCGTCTCGCTGGGCGTGGCGACGAACAAACTCGTGTCGGCCATCGCGAGCAAGCTGCGAAAACCGCGCGGCTTCGTCGTGGTGCCGCCCGGCGGCGAGGCGGCGTTTCTCGCCCCGCTCGACATTGGCCGGCTGCCGGGCGTCGGCCCGAAGACCGAGGCGGCGCTCAAGGCGCGGGGCATCGCCCGCGTGGCGGACATCCTGGCGCGCGGCGAGGCGGAGTTGCAGGCGCTCTTCGGAAGCGGCTGGCGCGACATGCTCGCCGCCGCGCGCGGCGAGGACGACGGCGCGGTGGTGACGGGGCGCGAGGAGGCGAAATCGTATTCGCAACAAGAAACCTTCGCCCGCGACATCGGCGACTTCGAGGAAATCGAACGCGTCGCGAAGGGCATGATCGACGCGCTCATGCCGCAAATCCGCGCCGACGGAAAACGCGTGCGCACGGTCACGGTGAAGGCGCGGTATCCAAACTTTGAACACGCCTCGGCCGCGCACACCCTGCCGGAATCCTCGGATATGGAAACGACGTTCTACCCGTGGGTCGCCCCGTTGCTGCGCAAGGCGTGGACGAAGCGGCGCCCGTTGCGACTGGTGAGCGTGAAACTCTCGGGCGTCGATGACGGGCCGCGTCAACTGAATTTGTTTGGCGCGGCGGACGACGAACGCCGGAAGCGTCTGGCCGGCGCGGTGGACGCGCTCAAGGCGCGGCGCGGCGACGGCGCGGTGATGCGCGGGACGCAATTGCGCGCGCCGGCACGGGAACGCGGATGACGGCGCAAGCGCGCGCGCCGGGCCGGAAGCACGGATGAAGACGCGAGGTGTAACAGGAAGTGATGTCACCGCCCGGAATCCTTCTTCTTTCTTCTTTCCTCTTTATCTTTCTTCTTGGCGAAACTTCTTGCTTCGCTCGGAAATCCCCGCTCACGCCTGACAAAAAAAGAAAGATAAAGAGGAAAGAAGAAAGAGGAAGGATTCCGGGCGGTGACATCACTTCGAGCGACTCTCCTCCTGTCCTGACATCACTTCCCGCTACCCCCGAAGACGCGAAACGCGGCGGCGCGGACTTGAGAAATTCCCCCGCGCCGCTCAAGCTGCCGCGTCATGCCGATCTACGAGTATTATTGCCCGGACAACCACACCATCTACCAGTTTTTCGCCCGGACGCTCGCGCAGGGACAGACCATCCCCCCATGCCCCGCCAACCCGAAATGGCGCATGGAAAAAAGGGTCTCCTCATTCGCGATCATGCGCCGCGCGAAAACCCCGTCCGCCGCCGCACCGGACACTCCCGACGAAGGCGCCGAACCCGCCGCGGACGACCCGCGCATGGAGGCGGCGATGGATGCGATGGAACGCGAGTTTGCCCATGTGGACGAAAACGACCCGCGCGCGATGGCGCGCATGATGCGCCGCATGTCCGAACTCACCGGCGAAAAAATCGACGGACGGATGGAAGACATCCTGCGCAAACTCGAAAAAGGCGCCGACCCCGAATCGCTCGAAGACGAACTCGACGCCGACACCGACGAATCCGCCGACGACGAATCCGCCGCCACCGCAAAGGACGCCGCTGCTGACGCCGCCAGCGCGGAGGACGGCGCAGCAGCAGCCACCACCACCATCACTACCACCGGCGCGAAGGCCGCCGCCGCCGCAAAGGACAGCGCGGCGAAAAAAGCAGGCCGGCTCCGCTTCAAAATCCGCCACCGCCTGCCCGCCCGACGCGATCCGAAACTGTATGATTACGACGAGGATTGAGTTGCCTTTGCCAGGACGGCCCCACAGCTTGACCGGCTTGCACGGCACAAAACGCCGGATAGTGTGACTAATCAACCTTCCTT
>JAIRTK010000518.1 GCA_031254955.1 Opitutaceae bacterium | reverse complement strand
CCGGGCGCGAACAACTGCGCGAAAGGCCCGCCCTCGCGCGGCGGCGGTGGACGGAGTTTTCCGCCCGGCTGCGCCGGCAGCCCGGAGGCGCCGGCGACATCGCCTCGCAGCTTGGGCTTGCGGGCGCGCCCGTCCGCCCGGAGCAGATCGGCATCTCCCGCGAGCGCCTGCGGACCGGTTTCATGGCGGCCTGTTATATTCGCCGCCGATACACGATTCTCGACTTCGCCGTCGAGACGGGGCTGCCGGACGGCACGCTGGAGCGCATGTTCGGAAACGCGTCTTTATATTAATATACTGAAGTTACGCGGAGGAGTCCTTTTGAACCACCCAACGCAACCCGCCCAAGGTAGGGAGGCCTCTCCGAGGCCTCCGCGACCACGCTTCGATTTTCCCATGATATTCCAACCACCATCCTGCCACGCTCGACGGAGGCCTCGGAGAGGCCTCCCTACCGGCGCTGCCGCGTCTGCATCACGCCGGCCCGCGTAACCTCGGTTAATAGACCAACCCGAACAAGCCTCGAAACCCGGAATAACCAACCCCGCGACATGCCTTCCGCCCCGCCAGACAACCGGACAGGAAAAACGCCTTTTGCGCTCGTCGCCAAAGCGTTCGCACCGGATCCGGCCGCGCCGCCGGTGGCCCCGGAAAACGCCGCGCACAGCCTCAGATTCTGGCAGCGCCGGGTGCTGGTCAGCACCATCATCGGCTATGCGGTGTATTATTTTGTGCGGAAAAACCTCGGCATCGCGATGCCCGCGATGGAGCAGGAACTCGGAATCGGGAAGGCGCAGCTCGGCCTGTTCCTGACGTTGCATGGCGTGTTGTATGGCGTCTCGAAATTCGCCAACGGCTTTTTGGGCGATCGCTGCAACGCCCGTGTTTTCATGGTCGCCGGGCTGGCCGCCTCTGCCGGTTTTAATATTTTGTTCGGCCTGAATTCGGCGGCGGTCGCGCTCGGCCTGTTCTGGCTGCTGAACGGCTGGGTGCAGGGGATGGGGTTTCCTCCCTGCGCCCGTCTGCTGACACACTGGTTCACGCCCCAAAAGCTGGTCACGCGGATGGCCGTGTGGAACATTTCGCACACCATCGGCGGCGGGCTGATCCTCATCCTTTGCGGTTATCTGGTGGTGGTGGATTGGCGGCTCTGTTTTTATGTGCCCGCGGGGATCGCGGTGGTCTGCGCGTTGTATCTTTGGAAAACGCTTCCCGACACCCCCGCCTCGGTCGGTCTGCCCGAGGTCGGCCAGGCAACCGTGAAAACAACGGCGGGGACGCCGGGCGCTCCGGGATTCGCGGAGATACTCAAAAGCCATGTCTTCGGGAACAAATATATTTGGATGCTGGCCCTGGCGAATTTTTTTGTATATACGATTCGCTACGCGGTGCTGGACTGGGGGCCGAGCCTGCTCACGCAGGCCAAAGGCGTCGCCATCACGCACGCGGGCTGGATGGTGGCGGGGTTTGAGCTTTCGGGGCTGGCCGGAACGCTGTTTGCCGGCTGGCTGGCCGACCGTTTTTTTGGCGGACGCTGCATACGGGTTTGCGTCCTCTACATGGCGCTGGCCGCAGTCGCCACGCTCCTCTTCTGGCGCTGCGCGGGGGACTCCAAGCTGCTGAACACCGTCCTGCTCGGCGTCATCGGCTTCCTGATATACGGGCCGCAGAGCCTCGTCGGAACCGCCGCCGCCAATCTGGCGACAAAACACGCCGCCGCCACGGCGATCGGTCTCACCGGCCTTTTTGGATACGCCAGCACCGTCCTGTCGGGATGGGGGCTGGGCGCGTTGGTGGCGGGCTGGGGCTGGGATGCCGGTTTCGCCGGGCTGGGCGTGGCGGCCCTTCTTGGCGCGGCGCTGTTTGCCATCGCCTGGCCCGCCAGGGCGCACGGCTATCAAAATCCCGAACCGGACCGGGACGACATGCGATAAAGGAACGACATGCGATAAATAGTGAATTTATAATAATGAAATCACACCCGATGACAACAAACCCTGTCCAAAAATCCATGCGCCTTCCCGTGCGTTGCGTGTCCGCGCCCTGGTTGTTTTCGATGGAAACGCCGTCCGTGAACAAAGAAGCATGGAACCTCGCCGATCATATTCCCGTGGACAAAACGATCGCGCAGAGCCACCGCGGCGCCGGCGTGCTGGCCGAGGAAAACACGATCGCCGCGTTTGAAACGGGCCGGGCGCTCGGCACATGGCCGGCGTGCGAGTCGAGGACGACGCGCGCCGGCGTCATCGTGACCTTCCGCGTCGGCAATGGGCGGAGAGCCGGAAAGAGTATTCCAGAAAATCAATCAACGGCAACCAAAGCCCGGAGGCTGGCAAAATTCCGCAACCCACGGCATCCTGAAAAAAACACGGCAGGAAACCGGGGGCAAACGCAGCCGTAGCCGGCACTATCATTCCCCGTCATGCGCCACGAATATCCAGACGAACAGGTCCGCTTTGTCGCGAAACTTTATTATATAGACCACGTAAGCCAGCCCGAGGTCGCCAGGCTGGCAAGGGTCTCCCAAGCCAAGGTGTCCCGGCTCCTTGCCGAGGCGAGAAAACGCGGCATCGTGCGCATCACCGTCGAAGCCTACGAGCCTCGCAACCGGGAACTGGAGCAGGCGTTGCGCGAACAATTCGGATTGGAAAACGCGATCGTGGCAAAGACCGCCGAGCAGGCGACCGGCGATGTGGCGCGCGCCACCGTGGGCCTCATCGGCGCGCCATTTGTTTCCGGCCTGCTTCCCGCCTCGGGGACCCTTGCCATCGCGGGCGGACGAACCGTGAAGGAACTGGCGGATCGCCTGCCCGCGCGCGACGGGCGGCGGCTGGTCGTGGTTCAGGCAATGGGCGGCATCGATTCCAGCATAAGCGAAGTCGATGCCATGGAATTGGGCTACTCGCTGGTCCGGCGCTGGGGCGGAAGATTCATGACACTCACCACGCCGGCCTTCGTCCCCAGCCGGACGGCGCGGGATTCGTTTCTCGCCTTCCCGCAAATCCAGGCGGTCTGGCGGCGCTTCGAGCAGGCCGACGCGGCGCTGGTCGGCATCGGCGCGATGAGTGATTCCGCCTTTGTCGAGCGAGGCGTGCTGACCGCGGAAGACCTCGACAAACTCAGGCGAACCGGGGCCGTCGGGGAAATATGCGGACGCTTTTTCGACCACGCGGGCCGCGAATGCGACACGCCGTGGAAAAACCGGGTGATCGGCATGGATCTCTCCATGCTGCGCAAAACCCCCAAGGTCATCGCCATCGCCGCCGGGGCCGACAAGGCGCAGGCTGTCGCGGCGGCGGCGCGCGGAGGTTTGATTAAAACGCTCATCCTGGACGAGGCGTGCGCCAAAACATTGGCGGACGAGAAAACATCGCGCCGCCGGCGCCCCGCCAAAAATAAAAACTCCTGAATCCCGTCATGACAACAAAACCATCAATCATACTGGGCTGCGACGAAGCCGCCTGCGACCTCAAGAATATACTCAAAAAATATATCATCGAGCTGGGCCATGAGGTCGAGGACGCCGGCACCGACAACGGCGTCCCCGTGCTGTATCCCGACATCGCCCTCGCGGTGGCCGAGGCGGTCCGCTCCGGGCGCCATCCGCTCGGCCTTCTCCTGTGCGGCACGGGCATCGGCATGGCCATGTCCGCCAACAAGGTCCCCGGCGTGCGCGCGGCCCAGGCGCACGACACCTATTCGGCGGAGCGCGCGCGGAAAAGCAACAACGCCCAGATCCTAACCCTCGGCGCGCGGGTCGTCGGCCCGGAGCTGGCCAAGATGATTGTCCGGAGTTTCCTGACCTCCGAATTTGAGGGTGGAAAATCACTGCCAAAGGTGGAGCGCATGATGCAAATAGAGCAGTCCTATCATGCGTGACGATCAGGCCGTCATGCCCATTCCGGGCAAAGGATGATTTTAATAGGGGAATGGCATCAGACCGCTTCGGAATGAGATTTATATTTTAGGGCCTTTCCTATTTAGAGCGTCTAACAAAATTACAATAGGGCAGGCCGAAAGACGGTATGAAAAGCGAGGGGAAAGGCGAGGATATAGGGGCTTCGCTTGCGAAGCCCGTCGCGGAAGGGTGCCACGGATTTGCTTCCGCCAGTGCGCCGGCGCAGTCGCATGAAACACAAACGCGCGCGACTGCCGTCCCGGCAACGGGCTTCGCAAGCGAAGCCCCTACATCCGCCGCCGCTCGCCTCCGTGTCCGCTGAGTCTTTTCGGTCAAGCCTTCTTTTTGTTAGACGCTCTAAAGATCCTCGGGGCAAGCCCCGAGGTATTTAAAACAAATCCAAGTTCATCTGGCCTTTGTGTAATTGCTGGTAATTTCCACGTCCTTGATTCTCAACATATGCCACTATCACTTCTTCACCTCCATGCTGCCCAACGGTATTGATGAAATATCCTTTTCCCCAAAACTCACCACCCCATAGCATCTTTTTCACTTCAGGAACCTTTTCGAACACTTCCCGCTCTATCAAACTTTTCACCGTTCTTACTATCTGGCTCGGATTATATGTCGGCATCGACTGCATCAGAAAGTGTGCCTGATCACCATCCATCCCGGAGGTGTCCGGAATCTCCATCCCTATCTCCAAAAACACTATCTCCCATCGTTTCTCTATCTCCAGGCATGTCCCTCTCAAGATTTCGTCCACTTTCTTACTCATCACCACCCTCCGATACTTCGCCGGACACACCAAGTGATACCCTTTCCCAGTGAACATGACCTTTTAGAAGCAGAGCCATGTAGGGGCTTCGCTTGCGAA
>JAIRTK010000508.1 GCA_031254955.1 Opitutaceae bacterium | reverse complement strand
GAAGAACGCGAAGGGCGCGAAGCCGTCAGGATGCGAACAAAAGCATCCATCGAATGCCATTCCATGAATCAAGAAAACCCCATGAGGCTGTTTTTTCATATCTTCGCACCCTTCGCGCCCTTCGCGGTTGCTTTTTAGAATGCCTGACAAAACAACCCGCGCAAAGACGCAAAAAAGCCAATGAAGTCTGTTTTGATACCGAGGACACCGAGGACACAAAGCCCCGACACGGAAAACACAAAGAGCACGGAGAGAAAAAACCTGTTCACGCAATATCTCCGCGCCCTCCGTGGGGCGCGCCCTGTGTCCTCCGGGTCCTGTGTCACAACCGACCGCCCCGATTTTTCTTTTTGATAGATGCCAACAAATCCCGACATGGAAATACTGAAATCCCGCTGCCAGCGCCTTGTGGACAACAGGGCGTTTAACCTGGTCATAACCGTCATCATCCTGCTGAATGCCGCCCTCGTCGGCGTGGCCTCCTATACGGCCGACGATTCGGCGATCGAATCCGTGCAACGGGTCATATTATGGCTTTTCACCGCCGAGCTGGCCCTGCGTTTCCTCGCCGCGAAAAACAGCCGGGCGTTTTTCGCCGACGGCTGGAATCTTTTCGACCTCGTGCTGGTGTTCCTGGGCTATACTCCCGAGGTGCTGTTTGCAGGCAGCCAGCAGTTTGTCATCTTCCGCGTCCTGCGCGTCATCCGCATCCTGCGCCTGCTTCGCATCTCCGGCGAGGTGAAGCTGATCGCCGCCGTTCTTATAAAATCCATGAGGTCGCTTTTATATAACGGATTATTCTTTTTTGTATTCATGTATTTGTTCGCAAACATCGGCCACATCCTGTTCAAGCTCCCGGAGGCCGGCACCCTGCCGCCGGAAAAGCAGGCCATCTACAAGGAGTTCGCCCAGGTTGACCCCAACGGCTTCACCTGCACGGACCCCTACGGCTCGCTCACCGAGTCCATGTTCACGCTGTTTCGCGTCATGACCGGCGACGACTGGACCGCGGTGCGCTACAGCTTGTTGCAGGCGCGCAAATATGAATTGATCGCGCCGTCCCACGCGGTGATCACCACATTCCACGTGATATGGTTTTCGCTCGCCGCCTTCCTGCTGCTCAACCTCCTGGTCGGCGCGGTGGTGAACAATTATCAAATCATCATGGATGACATAAAAGCGCAGCGGGACAAAAAGGCCGGGCCGGGGCCGGCCACCGCCTAGCCCCCGCGCCAGCGACAACAAGGAGCGCACATGGGCCTTTTTTCGGGATTCGCCAACGCCACCGGGCTTTCCTCCCTGGCCGGACTTCTCACCCCGGCCGGCATCCCGTGCGTTTGTCCGCTCAAGCTCGTCGAGCAGCTCAAGCAACTCATCCCGCGCGTGCCCATCCCCATTCCCGAAGTGCCCATTCCCAAACTGGAGCCACTCGCCCCCGTCATCGTCGCCGCGCCCGCCAACCCCGCCAACAATTTCATCCGCGCGCGACTCGACGTGTTTGCCAAAATGCGCATCCCCGAGCCTGTCATGCGGCTTCCGCTCGACCACGTGAAAATCGGGCAGATGGAATCCCTCCCGCCCTTCGTCCGCGTCATGGAGGGCATGATGAAGATGAAAATCGACGACCCGAAACTGGCGGCAAAGATAAACGGCTCGCTCGCCGGCCTGGTCAAAATACCGCTGCCTTCCCTGTCCGCCGCCCCGCCCCCCCCGCCGCCGAAACCCATCCAGCGGATGTCCGCCATCGTCACGCAGATGCGCATGATGAAGGCCGCCCTGGACATCAAGCTCCTCCCCGTTGACCCCAAGGCCCTGGTCAAGATACAAATGGCCGTCAAGACCGTCGCCGCCATCCCGCCCTTTCCTGCCGGGCAAATGGCCCCGCTCGCTCCCCTCGCCACCCTCGTGCGACTCACCGAAACCCTCGGCATCGACATCCGCGAACCCAAGGCCTTGGGCCACCTCGCCAACAAACTCAACGCCATCGTCAAACTCCCGCCGCCCCCTCCGATTCCGCCGCCCGTGCTCCCCGCCGTGCTCAACATCCTCGGCATCGCGCAAACCTACGACAATGTCGCCCGGTTCTTCAAAATCGACCTTGCCCGGCTCAATCCAGGCGATTTCGTTGCGAAAATCCACACCCCGCTCCAGCGTGTCGCGGAAATCACCGAATCCCTCACCGAAACCCTCACTCCCCGGCAAGCCGCCAACGCCCAGTCCTGGACACAAGCCTCGCAATTCTTTCCCGCCCTCAGACTCATGAAAAACTTCGACATCGGACGCATCGACTTCGCCCCGCTCCAAGACCTCCCGCCGCTCCCCAATGTCGGCCCCATGACCTCGCTCATGACCGTGGGCGAAGCCGTCGGAGCCGCCAAAAAAGGAGCGAAAAAATGCCCCTCCTGCCCGCTCGCTGCCTGAAAACGCATCACACACGCGACAAACAACACACGCGACAAACAACACACCCGCCCCCCCCAAAAAAAAAAGCCCCGCCCTCCATCCGCACGCCGCGCATCCTGTTTTTTAACCCTCGGACTTTTTTCCCCCTCATGCCACCCGCCGCCCGCATCACCGACCTCCACGTCTGCCCGATGATCACTCCCGGAATACCGCCCGTGCCGCATGTCGGCGGCCCGATCATCGGACCGGGGGCGCCGACCGTCCTCATCGGAAAAATGCCCGCCGCCGTGGTGGGCGACTCCTGCGTCTGCGTCGGCCCGCCCTCGACCATCCTCAAAGGCTCCGCCACGGTGATGATTGGCAAAAAACCCGCCGCCCGCATGGGGGACACCACCGCGCATGGCGGCACCATCGCGCTCGGCTTCCCCACCGTGAACATCGGCGGCTGACCCGGCGCCGGACAACCCCTCGCAACCCGCAAACCGAAGCTCCCGCTCCCGCCCACACCCATGCCCGCCACGCTTCCCGACCGTCACACCCTGATCCCCATCGACGCGGCCTCCGCCGGCCAGCCGCTCCGCATTTGCGTGGCCGCGCGCACGGCGCCGCCCACGCCCGACGAAACCTCGCCCGCCGGCCCGCTCGTGCTGCTCCGCTCGGCGGTGGACGCCCGCGTTTACCTCGGCGCCGTCTGCGACGCCGCCGGACAAATCCGCGAATGGGTGGAAATCTGGGTGCAAACCACCGCCGGCCTTGCCGGCGCGTTTCACACGAGTCGCGGCGGACTCGACAACGCCGCCCTCGACGCCCGCTGGCGCGAAATGACCGCCTCATTCCTCGCCGCCGACCCCGCCGCCTGCATCCAGACCGGCCACGAACAAACCCACCCGCGCCCCGCCTTCATCAACCTCGACACCGCCTCCCCCTGGCACCCCGCCGACCCCGAAGGCCGCGCCTGGCTGCCCGCCACCGACGACGCCGCGCTGCTCGCCGCCGGCCTCCCCGCCTACTCAAGCTCCAGCCTCCGCCTCTGGCGCGCCGACTCCGCCGCCGCCGCCGCGCGCTTCGCCACGCCCGACCCCGCCTCGCTCGAAACCGCCCCCGAACTCGAAAACACAAAAGCCAAAATCGAAACCTTCGCCTTCCCCCCCGGCGCCCGCCTCGCGCCCCTCAACCCCGAAGGCGGCCTCCTATTCATCCGCCGCCTCGCGCCATTTTCACTCGACGATTACGCGGCCTTCCTCGGCGGACGCCCCTGGAAAGGCAACCCCGCCGGACGCGACACCTGCCTGCTCGACACCGCGCTGAAACCGCTCGGCGACTGGGACAGCCTCCAGCAAGGCGGCGCCTTCCTCTTCGGCGCCGCCACGGGCCGCGCCGGACGCTTCCTCGAAACCTTTCACCTCAAACTTTCCCTCTTCCGGCAAGCCGTGCAACTGACGCGCGACGCGATTCACCGCCGCCAACTCCCGCTGCTCAACCTCTCCGCCGACACCTTCCGCGTCTCCCTTGCCGCGCCCGCCGGCGCGCTCCCCGCGCTCTGGACGGCGCATCTCGTCCCCGCCCGCGCCGGCCAAGCCGTCGCCCTGCCCATCAAAACCGCCGACACACGCTACTTCATGGCGCTTGAGCAACCCGCCGCCTCCGTTTACCGCCCCTCGTTCATGGGCCAACCCATTCGCGGACAAGGCGCCGTCCGCGTGCGCCGTGTGTTCACCGACACCGGCGGACGCGCCAGCCTCGACGCCACCCTCGTCACCCACGAACGCGTCGGCCACTCCGCCAGCGACATCCTCTGGCTGCGCCTCCCGCTCGCCGCGCGCGTCGTAGACCTCTTCGGACGACTCGACACCGAAGAAGGCCTTGCCTCCGGCGAAGCCCGCTTCCGCACCATCCCGCAGGACCTCGACCCCGCCGTGAACGAAGCCCTCCGCGCCACCGAAGGCGCGGTGTTTCCCGGCACACCCTTTGAAACCATCCCCCTGCTCGGCAGCCCCGCCGACCTCTACTCGCTCGGCATCCTCGGCGCCCTCCTGCTCACCGTGAACGCCGGCAACACCCTCGGCGTCGCCGCCGACGACATGCTCGGCTTCGCCCGCAAACTCGCCCAAGAAACCCAGCCCGGCGAACCCCTCGCCGCCCGCGCCCTCCGCGTGGCCGGGGCCGACCCGCGCATCCGCTCCGCCCTCGGCGCGCACCGCCTCGCCTGCGACGGCATCACCCAGGAAGAAGCCTTCGGCTGGCTCCCCCCCGACCTCTGGTGGAGCATCCTCGCCACGCTCGCGCGCTTCTTCCCCGGCGCCGGCCCCGACAGCTTCTGCAAAGACTTTGGCGACGCCTCGCCCTTCAACCTCGAAAAAATCTTCGACGCCCCCCTCCACGAACTCGACAACCACCTCGTCCGCTCCCGCTCCCTCATCGTCACCGACTGGACCGCCAACCGCGAAATCTCCCGCGTCATCCACCGCCTCGCCTGACCCCCGCCCGCCAACCCGAAAAACCGCCCCGCCCGCGCTTTTTTTTCCTCGCCATGAAAAACAAAACCCGCAACCCGCAACAACCCATCCGCGCCCTTGCCGCCGCCCTCAGCCTGCTGGCCGCCGCCCTTGCGCTCGCCGCGTGCACCAGCGCGCCCAAACCCGTCGCGCACACCATCGCGCTCACCCTCGACAAATCCCTGGAAAACACCTCGCTCCAAGTGGACATCATCGGCGCCAACGCCACCTCCGACCTCCCGAAATGGGAATCGTATTCGATCACCGAATACTGGCAGCCCGGCAACAGCACCCGCCGCGACACCGACCGCTACACCGTCGATTTCGGACGCGGCAAACCCGCCTCGCAAAAGATCGGCTCGACCGACGCGAAATGGACCCGCTGGCTCCAGACCGGGGCGACCTACGTGGTCGTCATCGCCGACCTCCCCGGCATCGCCTCCGACCAGCAAGGCAACGCCGATCCCCGCCGCCTCATCCTCCCGCTCGATGCGAAACAATGGAAAAAAGCCGGCAAAGCCCCCATCGAAATCCAAGTCAAAGAAAGCGGCCTGCGCCTCCTCACCCCCCGCAACTTGAAATAAACGGCGTGCCGGCGCCCGCCCGTCCCGCGCGCCCCGCACGCTCTCCCCCCCTCGTCAATGCCCGGCGGCTACGAACCCACACGCGACATCCACGTCGGCCTCCGCTCCTCCGTCCACGAGGCGACCGCCGGGACGGACCGCGCCGCCGCGCCGCCGCGCGCGCTCAAAATCTTCCGCGCCGGCGGCCCGCGCGGCCCGCGCCGCGCCGCGCTCCTCAACGCCGCCCTCGACGCCGCCGCCGCGCAAGCCGCGGCTTGCGCGCGACGGCCCGACCGCTGGGCGCCCGTCATCGCCAGCGGACGCTGCCCCGAAGGCGTCTTTGTCGTCACGCAACTCTACCGCCGCTCCTTCCAGCGCATCATCGACGGACATCTCACCGTTGACTCGCCGACGCTCCACGCCGTCACGCTCCGCATCATCGAAGGCCTCGTGGCGCTTGACCAGACGGCGGGCCGCCCGCACGGCGCGTTGAAACCGTCCAATATCTTCGTGTCCGGCACCGCCGCCCTCCGCCAGTCCCCCGTGCTGCTCGCCGAACCGGCGCCGCTCGCCGGCGTCACCCGCGAACAGGCGCGCGCCGCCGACTTCCGCGCCCTCGGCACCCTGCTCGTCACCCTCGTCCGCAAACGCGCCCAAGCCGGCTGGCCCATCGAGGACTCCCCCAAGTGGCGCGTGCTCGGCGGCCACGCCCGCGCGTGGATTGACTTTTGCAACTACCTCATCGACCCGCACGCCAAACCCGGCGACTTCACGCTCGACGCGCTTCGGCGCCGCTTCGCCCGCGTGAGCGGGCGCGGCCTGTCCACCCCGGCCAAGGCCGCGCTGGTCGCCGCGCCGCTCCTCGTGCTCGCCAGCCCGTTCGCGTGGCTGCGCTTCACGCCCTTTGAAAAACTCCCCGAATCCGTGCAGGAGCTTGCCATCAAACTCGGCAACGTCCCCCCCGACGCCGAGGAGGTGCCGCCCGAGTTCGGCGAACTCTGCGCCGCGTGGTTCGCGTGGTTCGGCTCCCTCTGCGCCGAACTTGACGACCCGGAAACCCGCGCGCGCTGGAACGCCGACCCGTGGCTGCGCGAACACGTCACCGCCATCGCCGACACCCGCGCGCGTCTCGACCCGCGCGTCCTCACCGAGGACGGACGCAACTTTGAAGCGCTCCAGTCCGCGCCCCCCGAATCGGCCAAGCGCGGCCTCGTCGTCCGCTCCATCAAACAAGCCCGCGCCACCCTCGCCACCCTCGCCACCTCGCTCGAAAACTGGCCCGGCGGCAAACAACTCGCGACCACCGCCGCCCGCCTCCAGGCCCTCGACTGGGACGCCGCCGCCGAACTCCGGCTCCCGCCCCCGCCCCCCCTCGATTCAGGAAGCCTGGCCGCCGACATCAGCGCCCGCCTCCTCCTCCTCGAAAACGCCGCCGCCGCCGACAGCGCCTGGGAAATCGTCGCCCGCGACACCTCCATCCTCGCCGCCACCGGCGACCCCGTCCTCTCCGGCATCGTCGGCATGATCCGCCTCCGCGCCGCCCCCGTCCCCCTCGCCGAAATCCCCGGCACCCTCGCCGCGCAACAACCGCTCCTCGCCGCCCGCGCCGCCTTTGTCCGCGGCGACTGGGCCGTGCGCATCGATCATGCGCGCTGGCTCCGCGAAGGCTTTGTCCATGATTTCTCCGGCGCCGTTACCGATGAAATCCTCGCCCGCTGGGACACCGGCATCCAGCCCTACTACTTTGTGGACACCGCCGCCGACCCCCGCCTCGCCATCGACTGGGCCGCCGCCGCCGCCCGCCTCGCCGACGCCCTCCGCCGTCTGACCGGCGAGGAAACCCAGCTCGGCCTCGGCGGCACCATCTCCGCCCCCTTCGCCACCGAGGCCGCCGCGCTCACCGCCTCCCTCGACACCCTGCGCGCCCGCAAAGTCATCCGCAAAGACATCGACAACGCCGCCCAGGAAGCCGCCGCGCTCCAAACCCGCTTCAACGACCTCGTCGCCCGCCTCGCCGCCGCCCTCGACGACATGCGCCCCGTCCCCGCCGAATGGCTGGCCCGCATCCGCGCCGACAACCTCGCCGGCCCGCCCGTGCTTCAGGCCGAGTGGGCGAGGCGCCGCGACCGGCTTCTCGACGGCGTCACCGAGCAAACCCTCGCGGACGACGAGGCGGGCTTCCGCGCCCTGCGCGCCCGCCTCCGCCGCGTGCGGGAATTGCTGGACGCGCTCGACGGCCCCCAGCTCGCCGGCGGCATCGACCCCGTGAACCTCGCCGGCATCCCGGAAGCCATTGCCGCGCAAACCGGCGCCGTGGACCTCGCGCAAAAAGAAACCGTCCTCGCGGCCTTTCTGGACCAAGTCCAATGGGCGCCCGACGGCGCGCCCGCCGTCTCCATCGCGGATTTCGCCCGGCTCCCCGAGGTTCAGGCCCGGCTCGCCGCCCTCGCCGGCATGCGCTCCGCCGCCGCCGGACTTGCCGCCGGCCTCGCCCGCCTCGAAACGCTGCTCGGGCTGGGCGCCGCCTGGGACGAACCGGTCGCCCTCGGCTCCGAGGCCGACACCAGTATCCAGAAAATCATGACGGAAGCCGCCGCCGCCGGCCCCGCGTTCGCCGCCGTGACCTCCGCCGGACGCCCCGCCGAACTCGCCGCCGCCGCCCGCCGGCTCGAAACCCTCCAAACCGAGACCGACCGCGCCGCCCTTGCCGCCACCGCCGCCTCCGACCAGCCGCTCAGCCTCCCCCTCGCGGCCTGGAACCGCCTCGACACGCTGCCCGACTGGCCCGCCAGCCTTGAGGAACTGGATCGCGAAATCGCCCTGGAGTCCGCGCTCAAAACGCGCGTGGAAACAGCGACGACCTTCGCCGCAGCGGGCTTGCCCGAAACCCAAAAGGCGAAAATCGAAACCATCGCCACCCAAGCCCGGCACCGCTGGCGCCGCGCCTACGCGCAAATCACTCCCGCCCTTACCCCGGAAGTCATCCTCCGCATGACCCCAATGGGCATAAACCCCGACGAACTCACCGGACTCGACCGCTTCGATTACCTTCTGGCCAACGCCAAGACCCTCCGCTGGACCCGCCTCGCCGAGGAGGAGGCCAAGTCGCGCCGCGACGCCTTCGTGGCGCTCGCCCGCGCCATCCCCGAAGCCGCCGCCGATTCCGGCATCGCCCGTTTCCTCGACGAGACCGTCGCCATCAACCTCGAACCCACCGGCGAGACGATCACTCCCGCCGACATCGGCCCCGGACGCATCGGCTGGCAAGGCGAGTTCGCCGACGACGACAGACGCGCGACCTACCGCTGGACCGATCTCGCCGGAACCGTGCGCGTCCAAGAATACCTTCTGGTGGAACCCGAGGCCGACACGCCCTTTTTCCTTTCCACGCGCGCCATTTCAATCGGCGACTTCATCGCCCTCGTTGAGCAACGCCCCGAAGGCGCCGAAGTCACCGCCGCCATGCCCGCCTACCTCGCCGACATCTCCGAAGGCCGGGACGTGGACGCCCGGCCCGGCCCCCAAACTTGGCGCATTCTCTCCCCCCGGCGCGCCACCGCCCGCCGGCTCAACGACAGCCGGATGGCGCTCAACAACCGCTGGACCGCCTACCTCGACCCGCGCTGGCCCGATCCCCTCTACGCGCCCGGCCTCCACATGCCGCCCGCGCCCTCCGCCGCCCACCCCGTGCAAAACATTCCCCCCGCCGCCGCCCGCGCGTTCGCCGAACGCGTCCTCGGCGCCCGTCTCGCCACGCCCGAGGAATGGGCCTCCCTCGCCACCCTTTACGCGGAACGCGCCGCCCCCGCCGCCCCCGGCGCCAATTTCTCCGACACCGCCTGGCTCGCCCAGCGCGACCACCTCGTCCAGCGCGGCGCCAACTTTGAATACCCCTGGCCCGACTTCGGCGCCTTCGTCCCCATTGATTACGCCGGCGGCTCGCGCCAAAACGCCCAACCCTATGCCCCCGACGCCGACGACCGCATGCTCTGGTTTGCCGACACCGGCGACACCGGCGGCGATTTCGCGCACCTGTATGGCAACGTCGCCACCTACCTCCACGATCCCCTGTCCGACCGCTACTCCGTGGCCGGCGGCTCCGCCCTTTCCCCCGCCGGTCTGGACCCGAAAACCGCCTATCCCATCGACGCCTTTGCCGAAGGCTACGCCGATGTCGGCCTGCGCCCGGCCTTCGATGTCTCCAAAGCCATGCTCATCCGCGCCTCGCTTATAAAACTCTTCCGCGCGCAACCCTACGTCCGGCAACAAAAATAACCCTTCCCGTTCACTTAACCGTCCTCGTTCTCTCATTCTATCACCGCCACACCCAGCATCATTTCCCTGTTACGCGCTGCTTACGTAGCGCAGGTTTCCAAACCTGCTGACGGGCCGAAGGCCCGCCCTTCCCACCCTGAAGCAGACTTGAAAATCCGCGTCACGACAAAAGCAGCGCATGACATCAGCTCTTTATTCTTTCTCTTTCTCGTTCTCTTACTCGGTTTCTTAATCGTTCTCGTTCTCGTTCTCTTACTCGTTCTCGTTCTCTTTCTCTTTCTCTTTTTCTTTCTCTTTTCCCCACCCGTTCCTGATGAAAAAAGAGAGAACGAGAAAGAGAACGATAAAGAGAACGAGAACGAGTAAGAGAACGAGAACGAGAACGAGAAAGAGAACGAGTAAGAGAACGAAACCGAGAACGATTAAGAAACCGATTAGAACAAATCCGCCACACCACAACCCACACCCGCCATGTCTGACCCAAAAAACGCACCCGCCGCCACTCCCGCCGCTCCCGCCACCCCTGCCGGCCTGCCCGACGCTCCTGTCTGGGCTGCCAACACCGCCAGCCGACTCCGTTATCTTCAGGCCAATCTGGCCGACGACGCCCGTGAAAACCGCGAGTCATTTTTGGAAGACGAGCTTAAAAAACTCCTCGACCCCGTTCCCGCCGGCAAACGCCAGCTTTATCTCGACACCCTCGCCGAGAAATTCCCCACCTGGGAATCGCTCGCCGCCGCCGCGCCCGCCGCCGAGGCCGGACCGGACGGGATGGCGCCCGATGACATCTGGGCGCTCTTTCTCAAAACCCTCCCCCGCTACACCCTTGAGCAACGCGAAACCATCCGCCGCCGCCTCGCCGACGCCGGCTTTGTCCACGTCGCCAGCGACTCGCTTGACACCGACGCCCTCGCCGAAATCACGCAAAAGCTGAAACTCTCCCCCGCTGACAAACTCGACGCCGCGCGCCTCGGCAAACTCTTCGCCGCGCTCGCCGAAGTCTGCATCATGACCGACCAGCTTGTCTGGAACGTCTGGAAAGGCCTCGCGCCCAAGTCCGCCATCCGCCGCGACAACTCCGCGGGCGACCTCCGCTCCGCGCTCCGCCGCTCCGTCACCGGCGACGCCGAGGTTTCCGCCGCGCAAATCGCCCGGCAGCTCGAAGGAATGCGCCAGCTCATCGCCGGCCTCGTCGCCTCTCTCGGCCCGGCGGGCAAGAACTTCGCGCGCCGCTTTCAGTCCCGCTATTCGCCCGAAGCGATTCGCGACATCGTGAAACTGGAAGGCGGCGCCTCCATCTTCGGCAACGCCGACTCCAGACTCTGGAAAAAATACACCGAACTCGCCGGTGAAATCAGCGAAGGCTCCATCCAGACCGACATGATGGACGCCGTCGCCCAATACGCCGAGGAACTGATGAAAGGCGGCCAACGCTGACGAAAGACGTCAACGCTGGTTGCTCTCGCGAAAGGCCGGAGGATTACAAAGACGGGCAGTCATTGTAATTGTTGGTGCATTTACATGTCCCCAGTCATGAGGAAAATACGAGTGCCGATTCATGCCCGTGGAAACCGGCGCCAAGATAATAAATCCTCCAAACAACATGCCTGATGCCACCCCTCATCCTCTTAATCGTTCTCGTTCTCGTTCTCTTTCTCTTTCTTCTTTCTTCTTTCCTCTCCCCCTTCTCTCCTTTTTTTCCCCCCTTCGCTCCTCTCCCTTCCTCCTCTGTCCTCCTCTTTCCTCCTCTGTCG
>JAIRTK010000415.1 GCA_031254955.1 Opitutaceae bacterium | reverse complement strand
GCGGCGGCGGTCAGGAGGAGCATGAGGACGAGGGCGGCGTGCGCGTGGCGGGCGGCGGCGGCGATTTCGGCGGGGCGGACGGCGCGGGGGTTTTGGCCGATGAAGGGTTTTTCCACGAGTTCGCCGTCGTAAGAGTTTGGGCCGCCGAAGCGGAGGTCGAGGGCGCCGGCGAGGGCCGCCTCGGGGTAGCCGGCGTTGGGGCTGGCGTGGGCGCGACCGTAGCGGGCGGCGAAGCGGAGGGCGCGGGGGCTGCGCGCGGCGAGGGCGAGGAGGAGCGCGGTCAGGCGGGCGGGGAGGTAGTTGGCGGCGTCGTCGAGGCGGGCGGCGGTTTTGCCAAAAAATTCATGGCGGGGGTCGTGGTGGCCGATCATGGAGTCGAGGGTGTTGATCATTTTGCAGGCCATCATGGCGGGGACGCCGCCCAGGGCATACCAGAAGAGGGGGGCGATGACGCCGTCGGAGAGGTTTTCGGCGAGGGTTTCCAGGGCGGCGATGCGGATTTGCCGGGCGTCGAGGCGCGCGGTGTCGCGTCCGACGATGCGGGCGAGCTGGCGGCGGGCGGCGGCGAGGGCGGCGGGGTCGTGGTCGCGCGTGCCGTCGCCGAGCGCGCGGAAGACGGCGCGGCATTCGGCGATGAGGGTGCGGTGGGCCAGGGCGGTGAAGACGCCAAGGGCGGCAAGCGCGACGGCGGCGGCGGTGTGCGCGCGGGCGGCGAGGGCGAGGGCGGCGAGCCAGACGGCGTAGGTGGCGGCGACGAGGAACAGGGTGAGCGCGGCGCCTTTGAGGAATCGGGCGCGGGGCGGGCCGTGGTTGAGCTTGCGTTCGCCCCAGGCGATGGCGCGGCCGTATCCAACGATGGGATGCGGAAGCCAGCGGGGGTCGCCGAGCGCGAGGTCGAGGGCGACGCCGAGGAGGAGCGGCGGAAGCGTGAGTAACTGAAAGGGTGGAAGTGGCATCAGTGCTCGGGCAGAGCGTCGGTTGGCTCTGTTTTTTCCAGAAAAGGGTTTCTGTTTTTGGGCTTGAGAAAGCGCTCAAAAAGCGGGCCTGCTCCAGGAATGAATGATAACTTCATCAGCACTGGATAAAATGTATATTTGGCCGCCATTTTAAATGACATGTTTTCGATTGCCATATGGTGTGCTGTGATTTTAGCGAACCGCCATGATGCCGCCGTGGATAAAATAATGGCAGTTCCCGCGAACCGATCCGTCCAATTTGCATCCTCGACAAACAAACATATAATCAATGCGCCGCCCCATAACGGGGACAGTGTCGCCATATATGCGGCTATTATGACGGTGTGAAAGCATTTCTCTGACGAAGCGGTTCTGTAATCATTAAATAGAGACATGAGGGTGAGTTTTGTGGTGAGGGGAGGGTTTTGTATGAAGGAGAAATTTGTCGAGTTGGAGTGCGCCCGAGTTGCTTTTCAAGCGTGTTATCCATGCGGAGCGTGGTGCGATTTTAGATTATATTATTCTGGCGGCTTGGCGATGCCGCGCGCCGTTTGCCGGAAGGATGCCGGCGTTCCCAGATAAGTTTGGAGGGCTTGCGCGAGGCGGTGGTTTTGCCACGGGGATTGCGGGGAGACGCGGATGTGGCGGGAGGTCAGGCCTCGGAAGTTGGCGGCGTTGCGGATGAGGATGCCGTGTTTTTCCACGAGGTGTTGCTTGAGCGCGGACGAGGTGCCGCGGGCCAGTTCGATGAGGAAGAAGGGGGTCGCGGTGGGGAGCGGCGTGTAGCCTTCGAGGTCCGCGACGGCGCGGGAGAGGGCGCGGGCGTGCGCAAGCCAGCTTTCGAGCGGGGGCGCGAGGCGTGCGCGGTGTGCGAGGTAGTAGGCGGCGGCTTCGAGCGCGAGGGTGTTGACGGCCCAGGGTTGGAGGTGGCGGGCAAGCGCGGCGATGTTGGACGCGGAAGCGAAGACGTGGCCGATGCGCAGGCCGGGGATGCCGAGGGTTTTGGTGAGGGAGCGGATGAGGATGAGGTTTTCGCGGGCGGTGGTGTCGGCGGGCTGGATGGGGGTGAGGGGGCAGAAGTCGGCGTAGGACTGGTCGATGACGAAGCGTGTGCGGGGGTGCGCGTCGATGAGGGCGAGGAGGGCGTCGCGGGGCGCGGCTTCGCCGGGGGGGGTGTTGGGGTTGCAGAGCCAGAGAAGGTCGGGGGTGGCGGCGTTGGCGGGAGCGGGGGCGAGGAAGGCGGCGGGGGCGGCGAGGAAGGCGGAGCGGGGGGCGAAGGCGAGGGCGTGGTCGTGGAGGCGGCAGGCGTCTTCGTATTCGGAAAAGGTGGGCGTGAGGATGAGCGAGGCGCGGGCGCGGTGGGTTTGCGCGACGAGATAGATGGCGGCGGTGGCGCCGGCGGTGACGAGGACTTGCGCGGCGGAAACGTGGTGGGCGGCGGCGAGTTGGCGGCGCACGGTGTCGGCGGCTGGCTCGGGATAGCGGGCGATGGCGGTCAGGCGCGCGCGGAGGTGGTCGATGAGTTCGGATGGCGGCCCGTCCGGGCGGGTATTGGAGCTGAAGTCGTCGCGGATGGGGTGGGTTTGGGAATGGGCGTCGTCGCCGTGGCCGTAGATCATGGGAATGCGTTGGTAAGGGTGGGAAAGAGGGATGGGGGAAGGTGGCGCGGAGAAAGAGAAAGAAGAAAGAGGAAAGAGGAAGAGGGGAGGGGGGAGAGGGGAGAGGGAAGGGGGAGAGTAACTGATGTTAGGCGTTGCTTGTGTCGTAATGCAGACTTTCAGGGTTGCTTCAGGGCGGGCCTTCGGCCCGTCAGCAGGTTTGGAAACCTGCGCTACGATTGAGGGGAGTGAGAGTCACAGGTCGAGGTAGCGTTTGACTGCGGTGAGGTTCAGGTGGGATTCCAGGTGCGCGGCCATCTGGCGGTAGATTTGCTGGCGTTGCTCGGCCCAGGGGACGGGATGCGGGCGGTGTTCCGCGATGCCGGCGGCGGCGGTGAGGAGTCGGCGGGTCTCAGGGACTTCGAACCAGCCGTGCAGGTAGGTGCCGATGATGTTGCCCGAGCGGAGTCCTTCGGGACGGGAGCCGTGTGCGTCTTCGACGGTTTGCAGGGGCGCGGCGGGGGCGGGGGGTGGCGGCTTCCCGCTGTCTGTCTGGTTTCTGGTTTCGCCGGGAATGGGCGGCGGCGGGGAGGCGTTTGCATTTGGGGCGGGGCGGGGCGCGGGCGGTTCGTCGCGGCCCATGTGGATTTCGTAGGCGGTCCAGCGGCGGGAGGCGCAACGGGCGGTGACTTGGCGGACGGTTTTTTCGCGTTGGAAAACGGTCTGGTGCGGCAGAAGGCCGAGGCCGGGTTGGTCGCCGGCGTCTCCCGCCACGCCTTCCGGGTCGATGAGGCGCGCGCCGAGGAGTTGGAAGCCGCCGCAGAGGCCGACGATCGGGATGCCGCGTTTCGCGGCGGCGATGATGGCGGCGGCGAGTCCGTTTTCGCGGAGCCAGCGCAGGTCGGCGAGGGTGTTTTTGGAGCCGGGGATGATGATGGCGCGCGCGTCGGCGAGGGCTTGGGGTGTGGAGACCCAGCGCGTGCGGATGCCGGTGTCGCCCCACCAGGGCTGGCAGTCGGTGAGGTTGGCGGCGCGGGGGAGCCGTATCCAGCAAATGGAGGCGCCGGCGCCGCGGTCTTCGTCGGCGGCGGCGAGTCCGTCCTCTTCCTCGGGTTGGAGGTCGGGGCGGAAGGGGAGCGTGCCGGCGATGTCGAGGCCGGGGGCGTGCGGGGCGAGCCATGCTTGCGGATGGGGGAAGAGGGAGCGGTCGCCGCGAAAGCGGTTGACGATGGCGCCGAGCGAGCGGGGGCGGTCTTGCGGCGGGAGGAGCGCCCAGGTGCCGGCGAGTTGGGCGTAGATGCCGCCGCGGTCGATGTCGCCCACGAGGAGAAAGCGTCCGTCGAGGTGGCGCATGGGGCGGAGGTTGACGAGGTCGCGGTCCATGAGATTGAGTTCGACGGGGCTGCCCGCGCCTTCTTGCACGAGGATGTCGCAGCGGGAGCGCCAGTCGTCCAGCGTGGTTTTCACGATTTCCCAGAGGCGGTCGATGTGGCGGTAATATTCGGCGGCGGGTTGGTGGCCTTGGGCGCGGCCCAGAAGGACGAGTTGGGAGCCGCCGGGGCCGGAGGGTTTCAGGAGGATGGGGTTCATCCTGGCGTCCGGCATGAGGCCGCAGGCTTCGGCTTGCACGGCTTGGGCGCGGGCCATCTCGCCGCCGTCGAGCGTGGCCCAGGCGTTGTTGGACATGTTTTGCGCCTTGAATGGCGCGACGCGCACGCCTTGGGCGCGCAGCCAGGCGCAGAAGGCGGTGGCGACCCAGGTTTTGCCGGCGTTGGAGGATGTGCCGAGGATGGAGAGGGATTTCATGGAGTGCGGAATGCGGAGCGCGGAGTGATGCGGGGTGATGCGGGGTAATGCGGGGTGTGGAATGCGGAGTGCGGAGTGAGGGGGGCGGAGTGTGGAGTGACGGGGGCGGTGGCGCGGGGAAGGCGCGGGAGGCGGGGGATGAGGATGGCCATGCTGTCGCGTGGCATTTCGCATTCCGAAATCCGAAATTCGCATTTTCGGGATTCGCATTCCGAAATTCGCATTCCGTATTTCGCATTCGTCAGAATTCGATTCCCGGCTGGGCTTGGATGCCGGCGTTGAAGGGGTGCTTGATTTCGCGCATTTCGGTGACGAGGTCGGCGAGTTCGATGAGTTCGGGCGGGGCGTTGCGTCCGGTGCAGACGACGTGGAGTCCGGGGCGTTTGGCGCGGAGCGCGGCGAGGACTTCATCTTTGGAAAGGTAGCCGAGGTCGAGGACGACGTTGAGTTCGTCGAGGTGGATGAAGCTGATTTCCGGGTCGGCGAAGTAGTTGAGGGCAAGCTGCCAGCCCGCGCGGCAGAGGGCGATGTCGTTGTCGCGGTTCTGGGTGTCCCAGGTGAAGCCGCCGCCGGCGTGGTGCCAGTGGAGTTGGGGGCTTTCGAGCAGGCGGGCAACGGCGTCTTTGCGGGACTTGATGAACTGGATGACGGCGCATTTGCGTTTGTGCGCGAGCATGCGGGCGAGCATGCCGAAGGCGGCGGTGGTTTTGCCTTTGCCGTCGCCGGTGTGCACCATGACGAGGCCGCGCTTGGTCTTGGCGGCGCGCACGGCGGCGCGGACTTGCGCTTGGACGGCTTGCATGTGCTCGCGGTGTCCGGTGTCGGCGGAGGCGGACGGGGAGGCGTGGGGGGCGTCGGCACGGGGGGAGGCGTCGGCAGGGGGGGAGGCGGGGGATTGCGGGTGGTGGTTCATGGTGGGTGGTGCGGAGTGTTTTTCTTTGCTCGTTCTCTTACTCGTTCTCGTTCTCGTTCTCTTTATCTTACTCGTTCTCTTTCTCTTTATCGTTCTCGTCGTTCTCTTTCTCTTTATCTTTTTTGTCTGCGTGATGGTTGTCGGCGTGATGGATTGAGAAAGAGGGGGCGTCGCTATTTTGACTGGGTGTTTTTTCTCACGCAGAGGCGCGGAGACGCGGAGAAATCCGGGGGTTTTCTCCGCGCCTTTGCGTTTTTGCGTGAGTTTATCGGTTTGTTTTCAGCCATCGAAAAGAGCGGGAAGCGAGAAGGAGGATGAGGAAGAGGATGCGAAAGAGGATGCGGACGCGGATGAGAAAGAGAAAGAGAACGAGAACGAGTAAGAGAACGATTAGGAGGAGGGGGAGGGCAGGGCGAAGGAGAGGCTGGGGGTGATTTCGGCGCGGACGCCGAAGACTTCGAGGAGGAGGTCGGGCGTGAGGACTTCGGAGGGGATGCCGGCGGCGCGCAGGCGGCCTTGGTGCAGGACGACAACGATGTCGAGGATGCAGGCCATGCGGAGGTCGTGCAGGGAAAAGAGGAGCGTGCCGCCGGCGCGGGTGTGCTTGTTGCCGAGGAGGAGGATTTCGAGCGCGTGGCGCGGGTCGAGCGCGGCGAGCGGTTCGTCCCAGAGCTGGAGCGGCGCCCCGGTGGCGATGGCGCGGGCGAGGAGGACGCGCTGGCGTTCGCCGCCGGAGAGGTGATTGACGGGGCGGTCGGCAAGCGCGGTGAGATCGAGGCGGGCGAGGGCTTCGTCCACCCCGTGGCCGTCGTCGCCGTGCGCGTAGCGGCCTTGCGCGACGACGGAGCGGACGGTGAAGCCGAACTCGAAGCGCGCTTCTTGCGGCACCCAGGCGGCGCGCCGTCCGCGTTCGAGGACGGGGATGCGCGGGAGCGGCAGCCCGGCCCAGCGCACTTCGCCGCTGGCGGGGAGCAGCCCGGATGCGACTTGAAGCAGGGTGGACTTGCCCGAGCCGTTGGGGCCGATCAGGCCGGCCATCGTGCCGGCGTCCAGGCGGAGGGTCACGCCGGAGAGGCGTCCGGGCACGGTGGCGTTGGTGATGTCGAGCGCGCCGGTCATGTTTTTTTGCGGAGGAGCCAGAGGAAGAAGGGGCCGCCGACGAACGCGGTGACGATGCCGATGCGAAGGCCGCCCGCCTCGCGTCCGACGAGGTCGCAGGCGACGACGAAGGCCGCGCCTCCGATGAGCGAGAGCGGCACGAGGCGGCGGTGTTCCGGGCCGGCGAGCAGGCGCAGCAGATGCGGCACGACGAGGCCGACGAAGCCGACCGAGCCGGCGACCGCCGTGGCGAGCGCGGTGAGCACGGTGGACAGCGCGAGCAGCCGGCGCCGCAACCGGCGCACATCGACGCCGAGGCTCTGGGCTTCGTCGGCGCCGAGGCTGAGCAAATCCATCTGGCGTCCGAGCGGCCAGAGCAGCGCGGCGGCGGCGGCGATGGGGGCGGCCATTTTCACGTGTTCCCATGTGCGGTCCTCAAGCCCGCCGAGCAGCCAGAAGAGAATTTGCGCGTTGCGTTCGTAGGTGAGGGTGGCGTTGGAGAGCACGTAGCTGGAGACGGCGCCGAGCATCGCATTGAGCGCGATGCCGGCGAGGAGGAGGCGTTCGGTGCCCGCGCCGCGCCGCGCGAGCGCGATGACCAGGGCCGTGGCGACCAGCGCGCCGGCGATCGACGCCACGGGGAGAAACAGGAGCGAGTGCGCGGTGAGGCCCGCGCCGATGATGGCGACCGCGCCGGCTGTGCCGCCCGCGCTCACGCCGAGCAGTCCGGGGCTGGCGAGGCTGTTGCGGAAATACGCCTGCATGACGAGGCCGCTGGAGGCGAGCGCCGCCCCGATGAACATGGCGACGAGGAGGCGGGGCAGCCGCATGTTCCAGATCACCGTGGCGGCGAGTTCGTCCTGGCGCAGCACGCCGGCGAGGGTGCGCGCGGGCGAAAGGTTCATGTCGCCCATGCCGAGCGAGGCCAACACCAGTCCGGCCAGCAGCAGCAGCGCGGCGGGCAGGGCAAAGCGGATGGCAGGATGGGAGGGCATGGCGGCTTTTTCTTACTCTTTATCGTTCTCGTTCTCTTTATCGTTCTCTTACTCGTTCTCGTTCTCTTTCTCTTTATCTTTCTGGTCTCTTTTTCTTACGCGTTTTCGTTCTCTTTATCGTTCTCATTCTCTTTATCGTTTTCGTTCTTTTACTCTTTTCCTTTCTCTCTGAGGTTGCGCGCGGCCTCTGTCGTAGCGCGGACTTCCAAGTCTGCTTCAGGGCGGGCCTGCGGCCCGTCAGCAGGTTTGGAAACCTGCGCTACGACGACAGCGCGTAACCTCAGTTACTATTTTGACGCATCAGTGTTCTTATTCAATATCCCTCGGTTTTGCCCATTTCTTGGGTTTTTAAAGGACGACCATAATAATAACGAGAGCCAATTTGGAGAGTGGAGGCAGGGGGCGACGCCCGGCGATGCCGCTTTCGGCTGCAGGGAAATACATGGGATGACCAGCCCGCCTTCGCCGGCAAAAAGCGGTATTGCCGGGCGCCTCGCGCCTTCTGCCTCCGCACTCCATAGCGGGGTAGTAGGGGAACGGTGTCTAAAATTCGCCCTTATAAATGTTGATATAAGTGACGCAGGGCGGGCAGGAAATGGGCCAGGGGAAGCTCGGAGAACAAACAGGCCCGCAGCCAGCGGATGAACTTCAGGCTCGTCTGTGTGAGCCTGCGGCATGTTTCCACGAACGCGGGCAGGACGCGCTTCCGCTCGCGCGCCCGATGCCGCTGCTCGTCAAGCCGTTGTTCTCTGCGCCGGTGCTCGGCCTCGTTGCTGATCCGGTGCTCCTCCGCCAGGCGCTGCTCCAGCTCCAGCAGCAGGTTGTGGCACATGCAGATGAAATGGGCCTGGGTGTCCCGCGCCTC
>JAIRTK010000299.1 GCA_031254955.1 Opitutaceae bacterium | reverse complement strand
AAGAATCGCCGCGCCGCCTCAGCGCACCTCGAACTCATATGCCGCGCCGCCTGCGCCGGCGGCGTAAAATGCATATCGGCCGGGCGGCAGAGGGCGCGCCACGCGCAGCAGCGTCACGTCGGGCGCCAGTTCCTCCAGCACGGACGCCGCGCGCCCGTCCCCCGCGCTCGCGAAATCCTTGGTCACGGTCGTCATCGCCGCCTTGCGGTCCGCGCCGGCCTTTTTCATTTCCAACGGCACCACCTCCAGCAGCGGCCACGCCTCGCCCACGTTGGCCGGACGCGCCAGCGCGCCGCGAAACAACAGCGTCACCCCCGCGCCCGGCACGACCGGCGCGGGGCTGTCGCCGTCAAACATCAGCGTGCCCGCCGCCGAGCCTTCCTCGTCCTTCGCGCCCAGCCGCACCCACGAAAGCACCGTGTCCGCCGCGCGCCCGGTTTTTTGCAGCAGGGAGCGTTTCACGCGTCCGTTGTTGGCGGGGAGCGCGCGCCATTGCCCGTCCGTCCACACATGGGCGCCGGCGTCCGCCGGCCACCGGTCGGACGGCAGCACCGTCGCCTTTCCGCCCGACACCGGAAACGCCAGCGACCACCATTGCCCGCGCGAGCGGCCCGCGATCTCGCGCAACGACAAATCCAGATCAAACACAAACGCCCCGCCGCCGCCGAACCACGATTCCCGCGCGGTCGCGCCGCCCCTCGCCGCCGCGCCGTCGTCGCCGGTTTCCAGCACGAGCACGCCCGCGCCCGGCTCCACCGCGCCGCGCAACGCGCGCCGCGCGCCCGGCCAGGCAAGCGAGTCCAGCACCGCGGACACCTCCCCCGTGCGCGTGTCCACCCGGTCGAAACGCAACCGCACGCGCTCCCCCGTCCCGCCGTCGCGCTCCCCGGCGCCGCTGTCGCGCGCGAGCGTCCCGTCATACGCCGCGCCCGCGCGCACCACCAGAAACGCCAGCTCCCGCAACTCCGCGCGGCGCCGCGCCACCGCCGCCACATCGCGCGGCGAGGCCGGCGCGAGCGTGACCGTCCCGCCGTCCGCCATCCGCGCACTGAAGGCGCCGCCCTCCTCCTCCGCGAAGGCCAGGCTGAAGCCGTCCGCGCCCAGCAGGCCCGCGCGCGCCGCCCCCGGCACGCGTTCCGCCACGCCGCTTTCCAGCCGCAGCGGACGCCCCGCCGCGCGGTGGCGGTTCGCGACCAGCCCGCCGCGCACCGTCCGCGTCCAGTGATTGGTCGCGCTTTCGAGCACGGCCTCCAGCGCGCCGTTTGTATCGAGTTTCTTGATACGCAACAAAAACTCCTCGTGCGCGCCGCCGCCGTCCGAGGCCGGGCGCGTGCTGGCGAGGAAAACCCGGCCCGGCGCGAACTCCGCCCGCAGCCGGCCCTCCGCGGCCCGCAGCCTCGCGATGGCCGGCACGCGCTCCGCGACCGCGAGCAGGCGGAGATTGCCCCGCCAGCCTGCGATGCGCGAGGTGAGCGCGTCCGCCTGGGCCGCGAACTCCAGCCGCAGCGCCGCCTCGTCGCCGACCAGCGGCCCCGCGCCGCGCGCCGCCTGCGCCGCGTCCGATTCCAGCGTGAGCAACGGCAGGCCCGTCGCCGGGTCGCTTGAGAAACGTCCCGTCATCGCGCGGGCATCGCTCCAGCCGTTTTCCGTGCGCAACAGCGCGGTCAACGTCCGCTCCGCCGCGTTCACGCCCGTCACCTCGATGCTCACGCCCAACCCGGATTCCGCCCCGCCACCGGACGCGGGCGCGGCGCCCGCGCCGCTTGCGGCAGGGGCGCGGGCAGGCTTGTCCGCGATGCCGTTGCCCTTGTTCGTAATGCCGCCGCTCTTGTCCGCGATGTCGCCCGAAGTCTTCAATGGCACCCGCGTCGTCAACACGTTGTCCGCGATGCCGCTGGCGGGTTCCGGGCGAGACGGCAGGCCCGCCGCGTCCGCGCTCCTTTGAGGCGCTTCCGCGCCGGGGACTGCCGGGGATTGTCGGGCCGCCCGGCTTTGCCTCGTAGAGGGATTTAGGGATTGGGGATTTTCCCCAGCGAACGCATCGCCCGCGGGCACCAGCGTGCCGAGGAAAAACGCCCCGGCGCGGAACTGCCCGGCGACTTTTTCGAGCGCCTTTTCGCCGCCCGTCTCCAGTTCGGCGTAAAACTGCGCGCGCGCCTTTTCCAGCCGCGCAAGCGTCTCGTCGCCGCGCGCCACGGTGCGGCGGATTTGCTCCACGTCCGATTCCCGCGACACGTCCAGCACGCGCCCGCCAAATTCGGCGAGCGGACGCCCGCCCGGCGCCGCCGCGACCGGCGCGCTCCCGGTCACGCGCGCCTTCCAGCCGGCGTTGGTCAGCGTGGCGCTCATCGCCACGTCAAATTCGAGCCTGGTCCCGGCGGGCGCGGTTTCGCGCACCAAGGATAACGAGCCGAGCGAGCCGTTGTCCTTGGGATTGACGCCCGCGAGTTGCTGGATGCGCGTCGCGCCCGGCCCGGCCAGCAGCCGCTCGATTTTTTCCGGCACGCTCACGTCGAGTTTCAATTCGTCCGCCAGATACGCGCGCGCCTCCACCGGCTCGTAGAGCGCGCCCGGCAGCCTCACCGTCGCGCGCCCGTGGTTTTCCGCCTCGCCGGGCCGCGCCGCGCCCGCCGGCTTGACCGGGCTTTCTGAGAACGACACCAGCGCGAAGCCGTGCTCCGAGGCAAATTCCGCCGCGGCGGCCCGCCACACTTCCGCGTCCGGCGTTGTGCCCGGTCCGCGCGACATCACCAGCGCCACCGCGATCGCCGCCAGCGCCAGCGCCGTCGCGCCGAGCGCGAGCGTCGTCCATCGCGCGCGGACAAAACGCCCCGCCGCCGCCGCCCGCGTCGCCAGCGCGGCTCGCGCCGCTTGCGCGGGGGCGGGGGCGGATGCGGGCTTGGGCGCGAAGGCGGGTGTGGACGTGGGTGGGTGGGCCGATGCGGGGGCAGGCGTGGGTGTGGGGGCGGAGGTGGGTGTGGACGCTGGGGTTAGTGCGGATGCGAGCGCGGGTGTTGGTGCGGGCGTGGGGCTTGATGTTGAAGCCGGCATGGTTGGCGCTGGCGCGGGCGGCGGCGTCAAGGACAGTTGGATTTGCGATGGCTCTGTCGGGCTGGCGGTTTTGTTTTCCGGGTTCTTCATCGGTTGAGGCAGTTCCCAAGGTGGACACTCCGCCGCCAAAACGCGAGCCTTGCGCTCGGCAAAAAAACGCCCCGCCCGGCGTGGCGGATCGGGAGGCCGGAAGGGGGCGGGCGGGAGGGTTTAAGCGGCAGGGGTAAGTAAGAGGGTTTAGAAGCCTTTCCTATTTATTCTGTCGCATTGGAGACAGCAATTTGGCGCGGGGGCGCCGGTAGGGAGGCCTCTCCGAGGCCTCCGTTGGGCGGAGAAAAATGCTTGGAATTTCATAGGCCCCC
>JAIRTK010000296.1 GCA_031254955.1 Opitutaceae bacterium | reverse complement strand
GTCGAATTCGAGCGGCTCGGCCCGCCCTTGCGCGTCGTGCAGGGCAACAACGACAGCCATCCCTGGCCGCCCGTCCTGCGCCTCGAAATTCATGGCGTGCGCTGCCATCTCCAGCACATTCCGCCCGCCCGCGCCCCGCGCGACTGCGCTCTGGTCCTCCACGGCCACACCCACGCCCCGCGCGACGAACCCATCGACGGCGTCCGCTGGCTCAATCCCGGCTGCATTTCCTGTCCGCGCGGCCAAGGCCTGAGTTTCGCCTGGCTCACCATCGGCGCCGACCGCTCCATCCACTGGCGACTCATGCCGCTCTGACGCCCCTCCGCCGCCACCCTCCCCTCCGCCATCAGCCTCCCCCGCCGCGCCAGCGACTGGGAGCGCCGGCATCCTGCCGGCGGACGACGCGCAGCGTCGCCTCCTTTCCGCCGCCCCACCCCTTGCCGCCGCCCCTCGCCCCCTCGCCCCCTCGCTGCCTCGCCGCCGCCACCACCACCACCCGCAAAACCGGACTGTCCCAATACCGCAGGCCTCGTCTTCCGACGCATTTGCGCGCCCAGTCTGCCCCGCACGCATTCCCATCGCGCACGCATTCCCGTCACACCCGCATTCCCGTCGCGCCCAACCCAGCCCAAAACCATGAAACTCCGCACCGCCCTCCTCGCGCTGATCGTTTTCCCGCTCATCGCCCCCTCGTCCTCATCAGCCCCCTCGTCCCCCTCGTCCCCCTTGGCCCCATCGACCTCCCGCACCTCCAGCCCCTCCCGCCCCTCCGAAACCGCGCCAGCCACCCCGCCCCGCCCCGCATTGCCCGCCTTTCCAGGTGCCGAAGGCGCCGGGGCGACCACACCGGGCGGACGCGGCGGACGCGTCCTCTACGTCACCAACCTCGACGACTCCGGCCCCGGTAGCCTGCGCGCCGCCTGCGAAGCCGAAGGCCCGCGCATTGTGCTCTTCCAAGTCGCCGGCATCATTGCCCTCAAAAGCGCCATCGTCATCAAAAACCCCTACCTCACGCTCGCCGGCCAGACCGCCCCCGGCGACGGCGTCTGCCTGCGCGGCGCGCCCCTCATGACCGCCACGCACGACATCATCGTGCGCCACCTCCGCAGCCGGCTCGGCGACGACACAGGCCGCGCCGAAGACGCGCTCGATGTCCACCACGGCTCGCGCGACATCATCTTCGACCATTGCAGCGCCAGCTGGTCGGTCGATGAAGCCTTCTCCCTCTCCGGCGACAACTCCAACATCACCCTCCAATACTGCATCATCGGCGGCGCGCTCCGCGCCAGCATCCACGCCAAAGGCGCGCACGGCTTCGGCTCGCTCGCCCGCGCCAACGGCCCCGTCTCGCTCCACCACAACCTCTACATCCACAACGACGGACGCAACCCCCGCCTCGGCACCAACTACAGCAAACCTCCCTATCCCGTCTTCGACTTCAGGAACAACATCATCTACAACCCCGGCCGCATCGCCTCCGGCAACATCCAAGGCATGTTCCTTCGTTTCAACTACATCAACAACCTCATCATCCCCGGCGCCGACACCCGCGCGTCCACGCCCCTGCACATCGCCTCCAGCCCCGGCTCCCCCTCCGAAATCTACCTCCACATCGAAGGCAACATCTTCGAAGGCCACGACGACCAGACCGCCGACAACCGCCTCTTCATCGACCGCCGCGTATTTGACGGCCAGACCCGCGTGCGCGTCGTGGACCGCCCCTACGAACTGCCCCCGGTCGCCACCCACCCCGCCGCCGCCCTGCCCGGCATCGTGCTGCCGACCGTCGGCGCCTCGCTCCCCACCCGCGACGCCATCGACACCCGTTACATCCACGACGTTATCACCCGCGACGGACGGATCATCGACACCCAAACCGAACTCGGTGGCTGGCCCGAACTCAAAACCGCCCCCCACGCGGTCGACACGGACGGCGACGGCATGCCCGACTCATGGGAAACACGCCACGCCTTCGACCCCCGCAACCCCGCCGACGGCGCGCAAGATGCCGACGGCGACGGCTACACCAACGTGGAAGAGTATCTAAACAACACCCACCCGCGCGCCCCCCTCGACTACACAAAAGCGGAAAACAACGTGGACACCACCCACGCCACCCCAAAACTATAAACCAACGCCCCCCCACCCCCGCCGCCGTCAACCTCCCCTCCCCGCGCCGTCAGCCTCCCCCGCCGCGCCAGCGACTGGGAGCGCCGGCATCCTGCCGGCTCTGGCGGCGCAAAGCGCCGTGGCACGGGCGACTCGCCCGAGCCACGCAAACCGGCGCATACCGGGCTTTCGATACTAACGCGCCGCGAACAAGGAGTTTTGTTCGCGGCGCGGGAGGGGGGGGCGAGCGGGTGCGGGAGGGGCGCGGGGTGGGCGCGGGAGGGTGGACGGGCGAGGCGGGGGTTAGCTTACCGCGATTTTGCGCGGTTTGCGCGATTCCGCTTTCGGGAGCGTGGCGTGGAGTTCGCCGTCGGTGAGGCAGGCTCGGATTTTTTCCACGTCGATCGTGTTGTCGTGGTGCAGTTCCAGCTCGAAGGGGCGGTCGGTCGTCTCGCGATGCAGCGTCGTCCAGCCAGGCGGTGGCCGCCATGCGCGGGTGCCGCGGATGTGGAGCACGCCGTCGTGGTCGGTGATGTCGAGCGTGTCTTTGCCGACGCCGGGGAGGTGCACGGTGAGCGTCCAGGCGTCGTCTCCGGCGGCGTGCACTTCGTATTGGGGGCGATGGCCGGGCGAGGAGGGCGGGTTGTCGGCGGCGGCGGAGTTGTGGTGGTGGTGGTTGTTGTTGTGATGGCCTGTGGCGGCGTCGTCGGTGGCGTTGGTGTGGTGGTCGGTGTTGTTGTGGTGGTGGCCGGCGGGGTGGTGGTCGGCGGGGGCGGGTTGGTGTTTGGGCGTGGGGGGCGGTGGGTTGTGCGGTGTCATGTCGGGTTTCTCCTGATGGTTGGATTCGGGTGGGTTCGGGTGGGTTGGGTTAGTGTGGGTTGGGTTTTATGGTGGAGGGTCGTGGATGTGTGTGTCGGTGTGTGTGGGGCGCCGGTGGGCGTGTGGTGGGTGGTGGGTTAGTTGACCGAAATCGCGATTTTGCGCGGTTTGGCTTCCTCTTTTTTCGGCAGCGTGATCGTGAGCACGCCGTGCTCGCTGGTCGCGGTGACTTTGGATTCTTCCACGTCGTCGGGCAGGTTGAGCGAGCGGCTGATGGTGTGGGTCGCGCTGTTGTCTCCGGTGCCGGTTTTGCGCGTGGCGGAGATGTGCAGGTGGCCGTCCACGATTTCGACGTTGATGTCGGGGCGGGCGATGCCGGGCAGGTGGGCGCGCACGTAGGTGTTTTCCTCGTCTTCATAGAGGTCGAGGGGGAGGCGCGCGGTGTCGCGGAGGTCGCCGGCACCGCCGAGCATGGATTCAAACCAGCGGTCGATTTCGTTTTCCAGGCCGGTCCACGGGCTGTGGCTGGCGAGGGCGCGGGCGCGGATGGCGGGGCGGGTGTGGTGGTGCAGGAGTCTCATGGTGTCTGTCCTTTCTGTTGGTGCGTTTGTGTGCTTGGGTTTTCTGGCCGATGGCATTAGGTTCAGCCAGTTCGATGCCGGGGGGCTGCGCGCGACAACTCCGTGGCCGCGCGCGAGTTGTTTCGCGGGGGGGTGGGCGCGGTGCGAAAAAATGTCCGCCCGCGTGTCACGGGGGCCGGGAAAAAACGGCACGGGCGGCGGCGCGGGCTTGTGAGGGGGCTTGTGGGCGGATGTAGGGGGGCTTGTTCTTCGTTCTCGTTCTCGTTCTCTCTTTTTTAGTCTCGTTATATTTTCTTTGATCTTTTCGTCAGGGATGCGCGGGGAAAGAGAGAGAACGAGAACGAGAACGAGAACGAAGAACGAAGAACGAGAACGAAAAAGAAAGAGAGAACGAGGAACGAGAACGATTTATTGAAACACTCTTGGCTTTGAGGCGGTGGATTTGTTATCCACTTCCCCAACGTGAACAACGGAGTCCAGCTCACGCTTTTCGATTTGCTCGCGCCGCAACACGGTGTGCACAAAAGCCCCTCGCCGTCGCATCCCGCGCCGCCGGGCCTGACGGCTCATCCAACGCCGCCCCCTCCGCGTCAACCGCAACCACAATCACACCCACTTCCGCCGCTACCGCCGCAGCCACCCCCTACGCGTCAACCGCAACCACTTCCGCCGCTACCGCTACCGCCGCCGCTCCAGCCGCTACCTCCTCCTCCTCCGCAGCAGCAGCACCACCACCACCAGCCGCAGTCGCCCGCGACGCCCCCGCTGGTGCTCTCCCCCACCCCGCCGGACACGGGGGACGACACGCCGCCAATCCTCTTCGAGCGCAGCCACCGCGCGCGCAACTACCGGCTCACGCTCCGGCGCGACGGCGTCGCGGTCGCCACCATCCCCGCGCGCGGCAGCGAACGCGAGGCCCGGCGCTTCGTCAACGAGCACCTCGACTGGCTCCGACGCGTCCGGGCGCGCCAGCGGCGACGCCCGCGCGGCGCGGAAATCTGGACGCCCGGCACCCATGTCCTCTGGCGCGGAACGCTGCGCGCGATCGAACGCGACGGCGGCGCGCCCGCGGACCGGCCCGCCGTGTTGCTCGGCGCGGAGCGTTTCCGCGTGGCGCGGCTGGACGGCGATCTGCGCGCGACGCTGGAGGCGCATTTCCAGCGACGCGCCCGCGTGGAGCTGCCCGCGCGCGCCTGGCAGCTCGCCAGCGAGACCGGCGTCCCCGTGCGCGAAGTCACCGTGCGCAACCAGCGCACACGCTGGGGTTCCTGCTCGTCGGCGGGCGTGATTTCGCTGAACTGGCGGCTCGTGCAAACCCCCGACAACGTGCGCGACTACATCATTTACCATGAGTTGATGCACCTGAAGGAAATGAACCACTCCCCGCGTTTTTGGGCGCGCGTCGGCGAAGTCTGCCCCGGCTGGCGCGACGCCGA
>JAIRTK010000294.1 GCA_031254955.1 Opitutaceae bacterium | reverse complement strand
AAGAGGAAAGATAAAGAATAAAGAGAAAGAGCAAAATCGGACTACAAAAGGATAAATCTCATTGGGAATTGGTGTGAACCGCTCGCGGCTCGGCGGGACGCCTCGCCCTACCTTTAACGGCTTCCTTAGTGTGAGTTTCATTGGGAAAGGGTATTATATCAAAATCCAATTTTTCGGACGGCCTCCACCGCCTTCGGCTATTCGGCAAGGATTCCCGACGCTGGCGCCGGGGGGGGGGGGGTATTGTCAGGCGACCTGGCGGGCTTCAGCAGACTTGCTCGTGAATAATGCGGTCAACGACGAGCTGGCGGAATTCCCGCGAGAGGCTTGCGAAGTAGGCGGTGAAACCGGTCACGCGCACCACGAGGTCGGGGTATTTTTCGGGATGCTCGTGCGCGTCGCGGATTTTTTGGGCATCGACGATGTTTATATTCACCAGCGTGCCGCCAAGCTCGAAGTGGGTTTTTATCAAATTGCCGACGACGGTCTTGGCGTCGGGCGAGCGGCGGGAGCAGGGGTCGATCTCCAGTTGCAGCGGCGCGGTGTTGCCGTAGCCGGGCTGCGCATCCGCGACGGCTTTCACGATGGCGGTCAGCGCGCCGTCCTTGCGGAAACCGGGGTGCGGGTTCGCGCCGTGCGAGATCGGCGCGCCCGCGCGGCGTCCGTTCGGGGTGGCGCCGACGGTTTTTCCGAAGCGCACCGTGTCGGCCCATGAAAACCAGCCCGGGATGAGGTTGCGGCCTCCGGGCGTCGGCCAGGCTTTCACGTCGGCGGTGAAGCGTTTCGTCAGCCGGGCGGCCCATTTGTCGCCAAGGGAAAGTCCGCGTCCGAAGCGTTCGGAGCCGGACAGAATCAGGCGCGTTTTTTCGCCTTCAGGCCCGGCGAAGTTTTCACGCAGCGCGACGGCGACCGTCCGCCAGTCGAGGCGGTGTTCCGTCTCGACGCGCTGCTCAAGCGCGGCGAACGAATCGGCCACGGTGGCAAGCCCCGCGCCGTCAAGGCACATGTTATAAAAATCCACGCCGCCGTGCGAGGCGTCGCGCCCGCGCTCAAGCGGGCCGTGGCAGAGCAGGTTTAATAACAGTTCCGGCTCGTTTTTATATTGATGCTCCAAATGGAAATCCACCCCGCGCGCGGCGCAGAGGATGGCCCGTCGCAGGTGCGCGGAAAACAATTTGTATATTTTTTCCACCGAGGGCGCGGCGTCATGGTCCAGCATTTCCCACAAGGCCACTTCGAAGACTTTCGCGATGTTTATTTTCACCACGTCGTTCATGGTGTATTCGCGTCCGGGCAGGCTCATCCAGTTGCAGCCTACGGCGATGCGTTCGCGCGCGAGGCCGGCGTCGAAGCCGTTTCGCATGAAGCCGGCGACGAGCGCCTTGTCCCCGGAGAAGCGCGGGTAGCCGAGTTCGTCCTCGAACAGTATGTCGATTCCGCGCCGGAAGAGTTTTTCATCCAGGCCGTCGTGGACGCGGATGGTGATGTTGCAGCTTATCTTGAGCAGGTGCGCGGCCTCCAGAATCAGATAGGAAACCGCCGTCGTCTGGTCGCGTCCGGTTTTTCCGGGGCCGCCTATTTGGTAATAATGCGGGTCGTTGAGCAGCAGGCATGCGATATAATACAGGGCGTCCCCGTCATCAATCGCGCCTTCGGCGAGGTCGCGCTCGTAGTAGGGGCGCAGCAGCTCGTCGAGCTGGCCGCCGGCGCCGTCGCGGTTGTAGGTGCGCGAGGCCATGTTGAACCACGCCAGCCACTGGCAGGCTTCGCGCAGCGTCGAGGGCGGTTGCGAGACGAGGCGGCGGTTGACCGAGGCCATGGCCGCGAGGTTTTCCCGGCGCACGGGATCGTTTTCGTCCCGCGCCATTTCGGCGGCGGCGGCGGCGGTGCGCGCGATCCAGTGTTGCACGCCTTCGATGGTTTCGATTTCGGCTTCCAGCAGGGCGGTCGCCCCGGTGTCGCCGGCGTGTTTTTCAAGGGACGCGCGCGCCTTTCGGTTCAGTCCGCCCCAGCCGAGTCGCAGGCCGATGCGGTAGTCGGGCGCGAAGTGCGCGTCGGCGCCGATGCCGGAGGTAATATCATATAAACGCTGTTCTTCTTCCAGATGCGAGTAGTCAAACGGGAACGGCGCCCGGTCGAGCCGGTAGTGCGGGCGCATGCGCGAGAGCATGAACATCCAGCGTCCGGCCAGCGCGTCGTCCGCGTCTATATAAACCGGGTGATGCTCCATCAGCGAGCGGAAGGCGGCCGTCCAGCCGCGCACGCCTTGGAAGGCGCCGGCGGGCGGCTGCCAGTGGAAATCGGGCGGCGGCAAAACACAGCCGTAGTCGTCCTCGTCCTGCGCGCCGAGGCGGTCGAGTTTCGCGCGGGTTTGCTCCAGTTTCCGTTCACGCAAGCGGGCCAGTTGAGCGGTGTATTTCATGGGTGTTCTCCGGGTTTCCGTTGATATGGATTTTTATATTGTCCGCCTGCCCGCGGGCGGCGGCGGCGAGGCGGCGCAGGGTTTCGGGCGGGGGCGGGCGAAACGCCGGCGCGGCGAGGCCGAGCGCGCGGTATTTGTCCGCGCCGAGCGGGTGGAAGGGCAGGAATTCGTAATATAAAAGGTTGTCCAGGCGGCCAAGCGCGCGGGCGAGCGGCGCGATTTCGTCTTCGTTGTCATTGATGCCGGCGATGAGCGGCGTGCGGGCGATGAGCGGCGTGCCGCAGCGGGCGAGCGGGGCGAGGTTTTCAAAGAGCAGGCGGTTCGACACGCCGGTGTGCCGGCGGTGTTTTTCCGCGTCGGCGAGTTTCAGGTCGAACAGGATGAGGTCGAGCGCGCCGAGCAGCGGTTCGATGCGCGTCCACGGGTAGCAGAGGGTGGTTTCAATGGCGGTGTGGATGCCTTCGCGTTTGCAGGCGCGCAGTAGCCCAAGCGCAAATTCCGGTTGCATCAACGGCTCGCCGCCCGAAAGCGTCACGCCGCCGCCGGCGCGATAAAACGCGCGATCTTCCAGCACTTCCGCCATCACGTCCGCGACTTCCATGCGCCTTCCCGCCACGCGCAGTCCGGAGGCGGGGCAGCGCGTGGCGCATGCGCCGCAGGTTGTGCACGCGCGGCGCGAGAAATCATGCGTCGGCGTGTTGCGTGCCGGAGTCGGCGCGCCGGCGGGAATATCGCCGGCGGCGGGCGCGAAATGGTGGTTGCCGCGCGGGCAGGCGGCGGCGCATTCGCCGCAGCCGATGCAGTTGCCGGGATAAAACAGCACTTGCGGTTCCGGGGAGATGGTTTCCGGGTTGTGGCACCACGCGCAGCGCATCATGCAGCCTTTCAGGAACACGGACGTTCTAATTCCCGGCCCGTCGTGCAGGGAAAATCGCTGGATGTCGGTGACGATTCCGGTGGGCATGGGATTTTATTTCTTTTCAATCACGGAGACACGGAGGCACGGAATTCGGAGGCACGGAATTTGGAGTTTGGAGTTCGGAGTTTGGATGGTGGGTTTTTTATGGAGTGCGGCGACCTGTCGCCGCTTTGGACGGGCCGACCTGTCGGCCCGCCCCGTTTTCCCTTGGGCTATCCTTGGGCGGCGGGGCGGCGCGACA
>JAIRTK010000277.1 GCA_031254955.1 Opitutaceae bacterium | reverse complement strand
CACTCCCGCACCCGCCTAGCTTTTTTCTCGTGTTCCCGCTTCACGAAAAAAGACAGCCGCAATTTTGCGATACCGCTCTTGTTGGTTTCGACCCGCAGGTTGAATTTCATGCCCCAAGGTGGGGCAGTAGGGTGGGGCAGTTCAAGCGGGAAAAACTGCCCCTTTTAGCGGGAAAAAACTTGATTTATGCAAAACACAATTGCGTAATTCGTTGATTTCCAAATGTCCCCATAGCTCAACAGGACAGAGCAGCAGTTTCCTAAACTGCGTATCCCCGTTCGAGTCGGGGTGGGGATGCCACCTCCAGCCGGCGCGCCGCCGCCTCCCGGCCTTGGCCATGCCCCGGCCATGACGGCTTCATCCGCCGTTCGCCTCGCTCCTTTCCTTGGTCGGGAAAGGCGCCCTCGTGCGGTTTCGCTCTTCCTGCAATTCCACCAAAGTCCGCACGCGCCTGACGGGCGCGGAGGCGAACGGCGGCGAGGACAACGGCATGGACATGGTGGCAAACGGCGTGCGCGTCCCGACCCCAAGCGACGCCGCCGGATCGGGCGCCAGCACCGGCGCCAGAAGCTCCCTGAGCGCGGCGGAATCCGGCGGAGTGCCGGCCCGGATGCGAAACACCGCCAGCCCCGCGCCGCGCAACGCCTCATACACCATCGCATCGTGCTCCATGCGCGTCGCGTGCCATTGTTTGCCCTCCTCCACCTCCAGCACCGCCACCGGCGCGCAATCCTCTTGGGTGACAAGAAGAAAGTCCAAGTGCCGCCGGCTGATTCGCTCCAGCGCGGCCTCCTGCAACACCGGCGCCAGGCTGGAACACGGCGCAATCATATCCGCGACGCACGGCTTGGGACAAACGAGCAGCCTGCCCTCCACCGCCTCCCGCAAGGCGGCAAAAAACGGCCTCTGCGGCGGCGGAATAAAATCCCGGCGCAATACATAGGGCAAATTAAAGGGCGGGCGCGGATCGTCCGCCGCCGCCGCCCCGCGCTCCCGCGCCGAGGCCATTGCTTTCAATGATAAAACAATCGCCGCCGTCGCCGCCAGGAAGGCAATGCCTGTGATATAGATTACCATGATAAAAGGATTTTTTCGATTTCCAGCATTTCCCTATAAAGCGCTTTGAAAAATCGGCCTCCCCCAAGAACCCCGCCCCGGAGAAGAGACCTCCCTGCCACCCGCAGCCGCCATTCCAGACACCTCATAGTGTATAACCCTAAAACACGCACGGCAACGCGTCCGCCTATATTTACTTATAATAAACATTTATACGCATCCCGCGCCTCGCCTCTCGTCTCACCCCTCCCTCGCCTCTCGACTCACCCCGCGTCTCACCCTGCCGCGCTCCGCCAAACAACCAGTAGCCAGTAATCAGTAGCCAATAGCCAATAGTCAGTAGCCGTCCCAGCCCCTCGCCCTGCCCCGTCCCGCCAAATGACACCCATTCCCAATAGGAAACAGATTTTAGCGGGTAGGGCGGTCTCGCCGAGACCGCCGTCGTTGGACGAGTGAAGTTCGCGTCAGTCTCGCCGAGACCGCCCTACCCTGAAGGGGGAATTGGATTGGAAAATGATATGACACCGAACCCCGCGCCGCCTCGCTCCTCGCGCCTGTCTCGTGCCTGTCTCGCGCCCGCCTCGCGCCTCGCGCCCCTCGTTTCTCTATCCCAAACCAAATCCCAATCCCAAACCGAAGCCCGCCTTCGCACCGAGAAACCCGCACCGGAAACCCCGTGCCGGAAAACACGTTCGGGCTTGGCCCGCCCGCCGCCAGCGCGCTAACCTCCGCGCCTTGACCCTGCCTCGCCAAACCATCGCCTACCTGTTCACCACGTTTCCCAAAGCCACGGAAACCTTCCTGCAACGCGAAATCATCGCGATGCAACGCAAAGGCGCGCAACTGGAACTCTACTCGCTCTGGGGCGGCGGCGGCAAATTCGGCGGCCTCCCCGTCCGCGCCTTCAACAAATGGCTGCTCCTGAAACTATTCTGGATCATCCCCTGGGTCGCGCTCACGCGCTGGGACGTGTTCGGCGTGCTCCTCAAAGGCCTGCTCACGCGCGGCGCGCCCTCATGGCAGAACTTTTGGGAAAACATGCTCGGCGCGGGATTTGCCGGCGTGTTCCACCGCGCCTTCCGCCGCCGCCCGCCCGCGCTCCTGCACGCCGCCTGGGGCGGCGCCCCCGCCACCGCCGCCTGGTGCCTGCACAAAATGAACGGCACCCCCTACAGCATGGCCGCCCACGCCTACGACCTCTACGAACACGGCGGCGACTGGTGGCTCGACGAAAAACTCGCCGAAGCGCGCTTCATCCACACCTCGACCGACATGGGCCGCGCCACGCTCATCCAACGCGGCGCGCCCCCCGACCGCGTGCACGTCATCCGACGCGGCCTCGACGCCCTGCCCGCCATGAAACGCCTGCGCCCCGCGCGCCTCCCCCTGCGCATCGTGTGCGTGGCCCGGCTGGTGGAAAAAAAAGGCCTGCGCGAACAAATAAAAATCTACGCCGCGCTGCGCGACGCCGGCGTGGACTTTGAAGCGCGCATCGCCGGCGACGGTCCCCTGCGCGACGAACTCGCGCGCGCCATCCGCGACCTCGACCTCGCCGGCCAAGTCTCGCTCGCCGGCCACCTCGCCCTCGACGAAGTATGGAGCCAGCTCGCATGGGCCGACGTGCTGCTGCACACCGGCATCGTCGCCCCCAGCGGAGACCGCGACGGCCTGCCCAACGTCATCCCCGAAGCCATGTCCATCGGCACGCTCATCATCTCGTCCCCGATCGCCGCGACGACCGAAGCCGTGCGCCACGGCCTGACCGGACTCATCGCCGATGTCGCCCGCCCCGACACCTGGGTGGCCGCCCTGCGCCGCCTCGCGACCGACACCCCCCTCGCCGAATCGCTCCGCGCCGAAGCCCGCCGCTGGGTGGAGGAAAACTTCGACGCCCACAAAAACGCCGCCCGCCTCAGCGCCTGCTTCGAAGCGCAAACCCGGCCATGATCCTCTTCGACATCACCAAAAGCAGCCAAACCGCGCACCATTCCGGCATCCAACGCGTGAACCGCCGGCTGCTCGCCGAACTCGGCGCGGAAGCGCGCCCCGTCATCTGGCGCGCCGGACGCTGGCGCCACCCCGGCTGGCGCGCCCCCTCGGCGGACATCGCCGCCCAAGACTGGCTCCTCACCACGGAACTCTTTTGCGAAGAAGAACGCCCCGGCTTCACCCGGTTCCTGGACGCGCGCCCCTGCCGGCTGGCCGCCCTCTTCCACGACGCCATCCCGCTCAAACACCCCGCCATCACCTGGCCGCAAAGCGTCGCCCGGCACCCCGCCTACATGACAATGCTCGCCGACTTCGACCGCGTGCTCGCCGTCTCGGAATGGAGCCGCAACGAACTGACCACATTCTGGCAATGGCAAGGCCGCCCCGCCCGCGCCGAAGTCCGCGCCATCACGCTCGGCGCGGACTTTCTGCCCGACACGACAACCACCGCCACCACCCCGCCGCCACCACCGTCGCCGCCACCACCCGCCCCGCGCCCCCGCCCCCGCGAAACCAACGCCCCGCCCGGCGGCGGAGACGCCGCCGCGCCCGCCCGCCTCCTCTGCGTCGGCATTCTGGAACCGCGCAAAAACCAAGCCTTCCTGCTCGATGTCTGCGCCGGCCTCTGGGCTGCGGGCCTGGCCTTCGAACTGCACATCGCCGGACGCGTCAACCCGCATTTCGGCGGTGAAATCGAACGCAAACTTCTCGCGATGCAAAAGACGCAACCCGGAATCCGATACCACCGCGCCCCGGACGACGCCATGCTGCTCGGCCTGCTCCGCGCCGCGCGCGCCGCCGTGTTCCCGACCATCGCCGAAGGCTGCGGCCTCCCGCCGCTGGAAGCGCTCCGGCTCGGCGTCCCCTGCGTATGCAGCGACCTGCCCGTGCTCCGCGAACACGCCCTGGGAGGCGGCTGCGTCGCCGCCGCGCCCGGCGACCGCGACGCATGGACGGCGGCGCTTCGCCGCATCCTGACCGACGACGCCTGGCACGCCGAACTGCGCGCGCAAGCGGCAACCCGCAACCTCCCGGCATGGTCGGACACCGCCGCGCAAATCCGCGCAATTTTGCGCGGCTGATT
>JAIRTK010000230.1 GCA_031254955.1 Opitutaceae bacterium | reverse complement strand
CCTACCCTTAACGGCTTCCTTAGGGTGATTTTCATTAGGAAAGGGTATAAGTTGAAATGCGCGGGCGATTCACCGCAAAAACCATCACGCGCATTCTGACTGTAATCCCGCGCCCCGTTTGTTGGCCCAAGACCCGCGCATCAAAAAAACATGTCATGCGTTTGCGCTCCTTGATTCGCCTCGCGTTCTTGCTCCTCTTCCTGCCCTGGCTCGCGCCAACGGCGCCCACCCTTGCCGCCGCGCTTTCATTATCCAACGCCGGCTGGACTTTGAGCATCGACCCGGCGAGCGGCGCGCTCATCGAAATCCGCAACGCCCGCGACTCGCGCTCGTTCAACTTCCTGCGCGAGCCTGGACGCTGGGAAGGCCGCGAATGGGTCGCGGACACGTCGGACGCCGCCTCGAAGCACGGCGGCCCGTGGGGCCTCGTCGAAACCGCGCAAACCGGGCTGCTCCATGCCGCGCAAACGCGCCGGCCCGCGCCCAACGTGGTGGAATCCGTCTATGTCTCGCCCTCGCTCACCGTCACCGTCCGCCGCGAACTCGACGACGAGGAAAACACCCTCGCCGAAACCTGCACCCTCAAAAACACCGGGCAGCTCGACCTGTCGCTGCCGCTCGGCTCCGTGGCGATCCACGCGCCGCTCTTCGACCAGTATCCCGACGCGCCACGCAGCCTTGCGGCCCGCTGCCACGCGCACCTCTGGATGGGCGGGCATTCCGCGTGGATCAACGCCATGCGCATGGGCGCGCACCCGCCGCACCTCGGCCTCGTCGTCACCAGTGGCGCGCTCGACGCCTACAGCCAGCGCGGCGGCACGCTCAGCGACCGGGGTGTGTTTTTGCTGCACCCGGCGGCGATGCAACTCCGCCACGGAGAGTCGCGCACGCTCTCTTGGAAACTTTTCTGGCACGACGGCTGGGAGGATTTTTTCGCAAAAGCGCGCGCCCTCAGCGGCCAGTTTGCGCACCTCTCCGCGCGCCAGTACACGGTGGTCGCGGGCGAGCCGCTTGAAGTGACGGCGGCGGGGCCGCAGACGGCATGGCCGGACGCCGGGCTTTTGTTCGGCGGGAAACCCGTCGCGTTTGAACGCATTGACAGAACCCTCTCCGCGCGCATCCCAACCTCGCCCGGCACCCACGGCGAACGGCGCGTCGAACTCGCCTACGGCCCGGAAAACACCTGGCGCACCTGGCTCGTCGCCAACATCGTGCCGCCGCCGCGCGAACTCATCCGCGCGCGCGTCGAGTTTATCATCCGCCACCAGCAACGCCGCGCGCCGGGCGACCCGCTCGACGGCGCGTATCTCGGCTACGACAACGAGACCGGAAAACAAGTTTACGCCGCGCGCCCCTCCGACCACAACGCCGGGCGCGAGCGCGCGGGCATGGGCGTGCTGTGCGCGCTGTGGCTGCCCCTGTGCGAGGACTCCGCGCCGCGCGCCGCGCTCGCGGAAAGTCTCGCGCGCTACGCGGCGTTTGTGGCCCGCGAGCTGGAAGACGACGAAGGCACGGTTTACGGCGGCTTCGGGCGCGAGGATTCCCGGCGCCTGTATAATTTCCCGTGGGCAGCGTGCTTTCACCTCGCCCTGTTCAAGGCGACCGGCGACGACGACCACCTCGACCGCTTCACGCGCATCGTCCGCCGGTTTTATGCGCGCGGCGGCGCGGCCTTTTACCCCATCGGCATGCCGGTGCTCGACGGCCTGGAAACGCTCGCCGCCGCCGGCCCGCCGCGCGCGGCGGAACACGCGGAGCTGTTGGAAAAATTCCGCGCCCATGCCGACGCCCTGCTGAGAACGGGAAAAAACTATCCCCAGTCCGAGGTGAACTATGAGCAATCCATCGTCGCGCCGGCAGTGCAGTTTTTGCTGGAAGTCTATCATGCGACAGGCGGGCGCGAATACCTCGAAGGCGCGCGCGCGCAAATGCCGCTCGCGGAGGCGTTCAACGGACGCCAGCCCGACCACCATCTCCATGAAGTCGCCATCCGCCACTGGGACGATTACTGGTTCGGCAAGCTCAAGCTCTACGGCGACACCTTCCCGCACTATTGGAGCGGCATCACGGGCCTCGCGTATGCGTATTACGCGAAGGCGCTCGAAGATGCCGCCGGAACCACCGGACGGCACGCGCACGCCGGGGCCGCCGGCTGGCACACGCACGCCGAAGCCGCAAGCTGGCACGCGCGCGCCGAGGCTGCGATCATGAACAACCTCTCGCTCTTCACCGCCGACGGACGCGGCTCGGCGGCGCATGTGTATCCGTTCGCGACCAACGGCCTCCACGCCGCGCGCGATGACCCTTGGGCCAACGACCAAGACTGGGCGCTCGTGCACATGTTATTATTGGAGGAACTCAAGCGGCGCGGGCCTTGAAACCGCCCCGGCGCGGCAGGCGCGAGGCTTGAAAACGAACCGGCGCGGTGGGCGCGGAGGATCGGAGTGTTTGCCTTCAGTTGCCCAGTTCGAGGTTAAGCGGACGGCTGGCGGGGTTGCATGGCATGGGCAACTCGCCCATGCCACTCAATCCCGCTAGTCGCCTGCTTAACT
>JAIRTK010000223.1 GCA_031254955.1 Opitutaceae bacterium | reverse complement strand
CGAGAACGCTCCGATTCCCCTATGAAAATTCCAAACCGCCAGCCCCGTCCGCCGGAGGCCTCGGAGAGGCCTCCCTACCGGCGCTCCCGCGCCAATGCTCGTTTCCTATGTGACACCCTCTAGCATCGACGTTAGAGGGTTTTTCCCGCCTCGCATAGGGACTGGGTCGGCCCTGCACACCTTTCGCAAAATCCGCTCCTTGGATATCAGGCTGTTACATCCTCATTTCCCCTGGAAAAAGTGAAATTCCCTCTCGAATAGACAGAGCCGGGTTATTTGCCGATGCTGCTTTGCCGGTGTGCTTTTCTTTCTGACTGTAAGGCACTGACCAGACACGCACTGCCGCAACTTCCGGTGGATGCTTGCGTCTGCTTCGGCGGCGTCGCGCCCCCGGCGCGCTCGTCCGTGTTCTCCGTTCCCCTCGTCATGCGAGTTATGTAAAGCTGCATGAGGCTTGGGGGATTTTTCGCCCGTCCGCATTTTCGCTCCCCTCATCATGCAAGTCCTCCATCCTCGCAACATCCTTTTCGCCGCCGGCCTCGCGCTCGCGGGCAGCGGCCCCATGCAGGCGCAAACCCGCGCGACGACGCTGGCCACGCCGGAGGCCATCATCAACGTCACGTGGACGCCGCCGGACTACCCGGTGCCCTACGCGCCCGCATCGGTCGCCGAGATCGAGGCGGTCATGGGCCGCGTGGTGGATTACCTCGAAACCGCCAGCCCCGTCCGCATCGTCGATGCCGAAACGAAACAGCCCGTCGCGTCCCTCGACGCGCTGCCCAGCCGCGCCGTGCTTGAGCGCGGCGATTTCGCGCTCGTCAGCTACGAGTGGGGTGTCACCTACGCGGGCATGTTGCACGCCGCCGCGGAGACCGGCGACGCGCGTTACACGCGGTTCGTGGACGAGCGCCTGCACGCCATCCGGGTGCTCGCCGCGCACTTCGCCGCGATTCCGCAAGGCGAGTTGCCCCGGCGCTACCCGTTGCGCAGCGTGGTCGCGCCGCGCACGCTCGACGACTCCGGCGCGATGGCTGCCGCCATGCTCAAGGCCGCGCAAACCCGCCCCGCCGTCGGCGGCGACCTGCGCCCGCTCATCGACCGCTACCTCGCGCATATCTCGGGCAACCAAAAACGCCTCGCCGACGGCACGCTCGCGCGCGACCGCCCGATGCCCGATTCGCTCTGGCTCGACGATCTCTACATGAGCGTGCCCGCTCTCGCGCAGATGGGCCGGCTGACCGGCGAAGCGCGCTACCACGATGACGCCGCGCGCCAGATTCTCCAGTTCGCGCGGCGCATGTTTGTCCGCGAAAAGAACCTCTACATGCACGGCTGGGTGGCCGGCATGAGCGACCATCCGGCGTTCCACTGGGGCCGCGCCAACGGCTGGGCGCTGCTGGCCAAGGTCGAGCTGCTTTCCGTGCTGCCCGAAAGCCATCCCGACCGCCCCGCGCTCCTCGCGCTCCTGCGCGACCACGTGCGCGGCCTCGCCGCCGCGCAGGGCGTCAACGGCCTCTGGCACCAGCTTCTCGACCGCCCCGCGACCTACGAGGAAACCTCCGCCAGCGCGATGTTCGTTTACGGCATCGCCCGCGCGATCAATCGCGGCTGGATCGACCCGCTCGCCTACGGCCCGGTGGCGTCCATCGGCTGGAACGCCGTCGCGCAGAAAGTCAACGCCCGCGGCCAGGTCGAGGGCACCTGTGTCGGCACCGGCATGGGCTGGGAGCCGGTTTTCTACGCCTTCCGCCCGGTCAGCGTGTATGCGGCGCATGGATACGGCCCCGTGCTGCTGGCCGGCGCCGAGATGATCGCGTTGCGCAAAGGCAAGGGCGCCGATGCCGTCGTGCACGACGGCGGCGTCCACTTCGGCAAGGTGCCCTCGCGGCTGTGGTGAGGTTTTTCAAGGCCCCCCATGAAATCGTTCTCGTTCTCTTACTCGTTCTCGTTCTCGAAACGCCACGCGCGCGAGGGCGGAAGAGAGAACGAGAGCGAAAACGAAAACGAGAGCGAGAACGAGAACGAGTAAGAGAACGAGAACGATAAAACAGAGTTCAGTCCCATCCCCCCATCCCCCCGCCCCCGCCATCCTCCTCGCCATGCGCCCGCCTTATCTCTTCGCCGCCCTCTGTCTTCTTTCCGCGCTTCAGCCATTCCTTCCTTCGGCCTTTTCCCTCGACCGCCCCGAAGTCACTTTTCCCGTCTTCCAGTTTCCCGCCGACCGGATGCCGCGCATCGACGGCGACGCCTCCGACTGGGCCATCGTGCCCGACGCCTACGTTGTCGGCGCCGGCCAGCTTGTTGACCTCGGCGAAACCAAAAAGAAACCCGATCCCGCCGACCTCGACGCGCGCGTGCGCGTCGGCTGGGTCAAGGGACTCAACCGCCTCTATTTCCTCTACGAGGCCCGTGACAATTTCTGGGATTTCTCCGACCCCGGCCTGCGCAACGACACCTTCGAGGTCATCGTCGATGGCGACGCTTCCGGCGGCCCGCTCATCGACTCCGAGCACCGCGATTTCTGGACCGCCGATGTCGTCGGGCGGCAGCGCGCCGTCCTCGACACCGACCCGCGCATCCCCGACGCCGAACGCCACTGGGCCGCGCATGGCGTGCACGCGCAGAACTACCACATCTTCACGCCCGCCGTGGACAAGGCGTGGGCGCTGGCCTGGGGTTCGCCGACCTGGACCAAGGAATTCCCCTTCGCCAACGCCGCCTCGCGTTTCGATTTCAAGCACGGGGAACCGGGAAAATTCACGCTCGAATTTTGGCTCACCCCGTTCGACCACGCCGGCCCCGAAGGGCCGCAACGCGCCGTCGAGTCCGTCCTTCGCGAAAACAAGCTCATCGGCCTTGGCTGGATCATCATCGACTACGACGGCGACCCCGACCCGGCGAAACGCGGCTTCTGGTCCCTCGGGCGCCGCTACACCATGTTCGGCGACGCCAGCGCGCTCCCCGCCTTCCGTCTCATGCCGCTGGAGCCTGCGTTGGAAAAAAAGAAAATCGAGGCACGCTGGTCGTTCACCGTCGTGGACATGGACCGCCGCCTCGTCGCCTTCAAAGACGAGTCGCGCGGTGAGATCACCGCGTGGCATTGGGATTTCGGCGACGGCCGGACCTCCACCGAGCAACACCCGCTCCACGCTTACGCGGACACCCGCAACCGCACCGTCATTCTCAAAGTCGAAGGCCCCGCCGGAAAGTCCCGCTTCTCCAAAGTCTGGGACGTGCAGCTGCGCCAATGATGTATCCGATTAATTAATAAACACCTCCTCTTTCACTTTCCTCTTTATCTTTCTCTTTATTCTTTCTTCCCCGCCCCGTGCACCCCGGCTCCCGTGTTGGAGAAAGATAAAGAGTAAGAGAACGAGAACGATAAAACATCACCGCGCCATCCCTCCCGTTTTTCTCCTCATGAAACCATCCACGCCACTCCCCCGCCCATCCACGCTTGCCGCCGGCATCCTGTCCTTGCCCGCCGTCATCTTTCTCCTCGCGCTCCTTCAGCCCTTCAGTCCGCCGGCCTTCGCCGCCGAACTGCCCCGGCTCGAAAAGCGCGGCCTCGCCACCCAGCTCATCGTTGACGGCCAGCCCTTTCTCGCGCTGGCCGGCGAACTCCACAACTCCAGCTCCACCAGCCGCGCCTACATGGCCCCGCACTGGCCGCGGCTCGCCGCCGCGCACCTCAACACCGTCCTCGCCGCCGTGCCCTGGGACGTTATCGAGCCAGCCGAAGGCCGGTTCGATTTCACCCTGGTTGACCACCTCGTCGCCGACGCCCGCGCGCACGACCTCCGCCTCGTCCTGCTCTGGTTCGGCAGTTGGAAAAACGGACTCAGCCACTACGCCCCCGCTTGGGTAAAGGCCGACACCGCCCGCTTTCCCCGCGCCCGCACCGCGCAAGGCACGCTCGAAATCCTCTCCGTCTTTTCCGAGGCCAACCGCGATGCCGACGCCCGCGCCTACGCCGCCCTCCTCCGCCACCTCCGCGAAACCGATGGCGACCGCCACACCGTCATCATGATGCAGGTGCAAAACGAAGTCGGCCTCCACGCCGATGCCCGCGACCGCTCCGCCCTCGCCGACGCCGCCTGGGCGCAACCCGTCCCCGCCGCGCTCCTCGACCACCTCCGGCAAAACCGCGAGACCCTCGCGCCCTCGCTGCGCGCCCTCTGGCGCGACGCCGGCTTCAAAACCGCCGGCACCTGGGCCGAGGTGTTTGGCCACAGCCCCGCCGCCGGGGAAGCCTTCATGGCCTGGCACTACGCGCGTTACATCGACCACGTCACCGCCGCCGGCAAACGCGAGCATGCGCTCCCCGCCTTCGTCAACGCCTGGATCGTGCAACCCTCCGACGAACTCCCCGGCGAATATCCCTCCGGAGGCCCGCAGGCCCACGTGCTCGACCTCTGGCGCGCCGCCGCCCCGCGCATTGATATGTTCACGCCGGACATTTATCTGCCCGGCTTCACCCAAATCTGCGCCGAATACACCCGCCCCGGCGCGCCGTTTTTCGTGCCCGAGTCCTTTGCCGGGGAAACCGGCGCGGCCAATGCGTTTGTCACCATCGGCCGTTTCGGCGGACTCGGCTACTCGCCCTTCGGCATCGACAGCCGCCTCGACGAAAACAACCTCGCCGGCGACCCGCTCGTCCGCGCCTACGCCCTCCTCAAACAACTCGCCCCGCAGATTCTCGCGCAACAAACCCGTGGCAACATCGCCGCCGTTTCGCTCGATCCGCAAAATCCCTCCGAGCGCATCAAGCTCGGCGGCTACGACCTGAAAGCCGCGCTCTTCACCGGCTGGCGCGCCAAGGGCGTGCCCGAACGCGCCTACGGCCTCATCCTCGCCACCGGCCCCGATGAGTTTCTCGCCGTCGGCGCGAACCTCCAAGTCACCTTCGCCACCGATCCCGCCGGCGACGACACCGTCGGCCTCGCGCAAGTCGAGGAAGGCGTCTTCGACACATCCGGAAAGTGGATTCCCGGACGCCGCCTCAACGGCGACGAAATCATGCTCGACTACGACCTCGGCGCGCAAGCCGCCGCCCGCCAGACCGGCACCGGCCTGCGTTTCTCCAGCCCGCACCCCGTCATCCTGCGCGCCAAACTCTACCGCTTCCCGCAGGCGAAATAACTCCTCATAAAATCTTTCTCGTTCTCTTACTCGTTCTCGTTCTCTCTTCCGTTTTCAGGATGTTTCGAGAACGAGAACGAGTAAGAGAACGATTGAGAAAACAAACCGTCCGTTTCCAAACCATTCGCCCGGCTCCCCTCCCTCCCGCCATGCTCCGACGTTTTCCATCCGCCACGCTCCTTTCGCTCACCCCCGTTTTCATTATAACTTTTTTCGCCATGACCACCCTCCAAGCCCGCGATTACAACGTCCGCGAATTCGGCGCCACCGGCGACGGCCAGACCATCGACTCCGGCGCCATCAACCGCGCCATCGAAACCGCGTCCGCCGCCGGCGGCGGCACCGTGCGCCTCCCCGCCGGCACCTACCTGAGCTACTCCGTCCGCCTCAAAAGCAACATCACCCTCCACCTCGAACCCGGCGCCATCCTTGTCGCCGCCGAGCCGCCTCCCGCCGAGGCCGGCGGCGGCTACGACCCCTACGAACCCAACGAGTGGGGCGACCTCCACCAGTATCAGGATTTTGGACACAGCCACTGGCGCAACAGCCTCATCTGGGGCGAGCACCTCGAAAACATCGCCATCACCGGCCAAGGCCTCATTCGCGGCGACGGCCTCAACCGCGGACGCGCCTCGCACCCCGGCACCGCCAACAAATCCATCGCGCTCAAACTCTGCCGCAACGTCATCCTCCGCGATTTCTCCATGCTCATGACCGGCCACTTCTCCGTCCTCGCCACCGGCGTGGACAACCTCACCATCGACAACCTCAAAATCGACACCAACCGCGACGGCCTCGACATCGACTCCTGCCGCCACGTCCGCATCTCCAACTGCACCGTCAACACCCTCAACGACGACGCCATCGTCCTCAAGACCTCCTACGCCCTCGGCTTCCTCCGCCCCACCGAAAACGTCACCATCACCAACTGCCAAGTCTCCGGCTACGACCCCGGCTCCCTCCTCGCCGGCACCTTCACCCGCGAGTCCGTCCGCGCCCCCGACCGCGACGGCCCCACCGGACGCATCAAACTCGGCACCGAGTCCAACGGCGACTTCCGCAACATCACCATCTCCAACTGCGTCTTCGACCGCTCCCGCGGCATCGCCATCGAAAGCGTGGACGGCGCCGTCATCGAGGACATCGCCATTTCCAACATCACCCTGCGCGACATCTCCAACGCCGCCCTCTTCCTCATCATCGGCAACCGCGCCCGCGGCCCCGCCGGCACGCCCGTCGGCGCCATCCGCCGCGTCAGCATCGACAACCTCGTCGCCTCCTCCGCCGACGCCCGCTTCCCCATCATCATCAACGGCCTCCCCGACCACCCGGTCGAGGACGTGCGCCTCAACGGCGTCCACATCGTCAAAAGCGGCGGCCTCACCCTCGACGAAGTCCGCCGGCAGCCCTCGCACCTGGTCAACTCCTTCTTCCTCCGCTCGCAAAGCAAGGACACCACCGGCCCCGCCGCCAGCGGCCCGCGCGCCGACATCCACGCCGTCCCCGAGCGCCCCGCCGCCTATCCCGAACCCAGCATGTTCGGCCTCCTGCCCGCCAGCGCGCTCTACGCCCGCCATGCCAAAAACCTCCTCCTCCGCGACATCACCGTCACCTACGCCTCCCCGGACGAACGCATCCCCGTCGTCCTTCAAGACGTGAAACGCGCGGTCTTCCGCTCGGTCAACATTCAACGCGCCCCCGGCCAGCCCTTCGCCCTTCTCCGCGACACGACCGATTTCACCGCCCGCGACTGCCCGGGATTCGCCGATGTGGAAGAAGCCGCCTCCCAAGATAAAACACTCCAGTAATCCCCACTCCCCATTAATGCCCCTCTTATACCCTTTGCGAATGAAACGCACACAATGGAAGCCGTTAAAGGTAGGGCGAGGCGTCCCGCCGAGCCGTGTGAACCGCTCGCCGCTCGGCGGAACGCCTCACCCTACCTGAAGGGTGATTTTCATTCACAAAGGGTATTATACCAATTCCGAACAAAATTTATTCTTTTGGATGGATAGCCGCCGTGCTGCCCATTTCTTTCTCTTTCCTCTTTATCTTTCTCTTTCTCCTCGTTTCCAACCAGTAATGGGAG
>JAIRTK010000202.1 GCA_031254955.1 Opitutaceae bacterium | reverse complement strand
GGGGGCGACGGCTTGCAGGGCGGCTTCGACGATGGGGCGGGCGGAGCGGTAGTTGCGCGTGAGTTGGACGACGCGCGCGCCGGGGTGGTCGGTCTGGAATTGTTGGAAGAAACGCACGTCGGTGCCGCGGAAGCCGTAGATCGCCTGGTCGGGGTCGCCGATGGCGCAGAGGCTGGTGGGATTTTGGCTTTCGGGTTTTGGATTTCGGGTTGGGGGCGTTGCCACGCCGGGGGCGTTTGGGGCGGCGGTGTTTTCAAGCGTTCCGGGCGGGGCGTCTTGTCTGTTGGGGCGGGAATCGGAGGCCGGCCATTTCGCCGTGCCGACCAGGTGCTGGACGAGTTGATACTGGCGTTCGTCCACGTCTTGGTATTCGTCGATGGAGAGGTGCGGCCAGCGGGCGCGGTAGTGCGCGGCGAGGGCGGGGTCGGCGGCGAGGAGGGCGACGGTGAGCGCGATGAGATCGTCGAAGTCCACGAGGCCGCGGGCGCGCAGTGCTTGGGTGTAGGCGGCGGGCATGGTGGCGCGGTCGGCGAGCAGGCGCCGGGCGTCGGCGGCGGAGACTCCGAGCACTTCGCGGGCGAGGGCGAAGGCTTCGCGTTCGTCCGCCACGCGGAGCGGAGCGCCGAGGCCGAGTTTTGGTTGTTGTTCGCGCAGGATTGCGAGGCCGAGGGCGTGGAAGGTCGTCACCGGCACGCGGGCGCCGCGTCCGTCGGGGAGGAGGCGTTGGAGGCGTTCGCGCATTTCGCCGGCGGCGCGGCGGGTGAAGGTGATGGCGAGGCAGGATTCCGGCGCGGCGTCGTGGGCGGCGACGAGGTGCGCGATGCGGTGCGTGAGTGTGCGGGTTTTGCCTGTGCCGGGTCCGGCGATGATGAGCAGCGGGCCGGAGACGATGGCGGCGGCGGCGCGCTGGTCGGGGTCGAGGCCGGCGAGGGAAAAAGCCGGGGGGCTGGTGGACTGGGGGTTGAAAGGAGCGGCGGCGTCCGCGTCGTCGGATGCGCGCCAGGGCGGCGGCGAAAACGCAGCCGGTTTTGTTTCCGAAAACGCATCCGGCTCCGGCTGGTTGTGCGTTTTATCCGGAGGCGGGGTTGTCGCGGTGCCTTTGGCGGGCGAGCGGGGGATTTTGGCCGGCGTCTTTGGCGCGGGCAAATCGAAGAGCAGGCCGGCGGATTGGGTGGTTTCGATTTCGCCGGGTTTGAACACGCGGATGACGCCGTATTCGCCGTCGAAGCCGCCTTCGCGGATGACTTCGCCGGCGCGCATGCGGCGGATCGCCTCGGCCAGGAGCGGCGAGGCGGCGCGGTCGATTTCGTCGAGCGGCAGGTCGCCGAGGATTTCGAGTTCCGGGCCGAGGCGGGCGATGGCCTGCTCCCAGGTGGCGCGCACGGTTTTGCTTTTCGAGCCGGTTCCGTGGAGTTCCCCCAAAAGTTCCGGCAGCGGGATGAAGCTGCGGAAGGGGGCGGCTCCGGCGGGTTTTTGCGGTTCGGCGCGGTCGGCGAGTTCGAGCACGCGGTAGTGCACGCCGAGCGTGAGCGGGGCGCCGCAGACGGGGCATTGGTTGCCGAGGCGGCGCGATTCCGCCGGCTCGCAACGGAAGTTGCAGGCGCGGTGGCCGTCCATGTGGTATTTGCCTTCCTCGGGGAAAAACTCGACCGAGCCGGCGTAGCCGCGTCCGGTGGCGAGGGCGTCGCGGATGGCGAAATAATCCATCGCGCAGTCGAAGCGGCTGGCTTCGCGACCGAGGTTGCCGGGCGAGTGCGCGTCGGAACTGGAGACGAGCCGGTAGGCGTCGAGCATCGAGATTTGCCAGTTCATCGGCGGGTCGGAGGAGAGGCCGGTTTCGAGCGCAAAGATGTGCGCGGACAGATCGCCGTAGCATTCTTCGAGGCGGTCGAAGCCGGATTTGGAGCCGAAGACGCTGAACCAGGGTGTCCAGATGTGCGCGGGGACGAGGTAGCAGCCTTCGCCGGCTTCGAGGCAGATTTCGAGCAGGTCGCGGGAGTTGAGGCCGAGGATGGGGCGTCCGTCGGAGGCGATGTTGCCGATGCGGGCGAGGCGTCCGGTCATGCGCTCGGCGCCGGCGATGTCGGGCGCGTAGAGGAGGTGGTGGACTTTGCGGACCTTGTCGCCTTGCTTGTAGATGGTGGAGATTTCCACTTCGAGGAGGAAGCGGATGGGCGCGGCGGCGGCGGCGCAGGGGCCGATCTCGGCGTTGACGGCGGCCTCAAGGTCGTCGCGCAGGCGGAAGAGGCCAGGCTCGGCGGGGACGAGTTCGTCGCGGATCGCGGCCATCCAGGCGGGGTGGGTGAAATCGCCGGTGCCGACGACGCGGATGCCTTTTTTCTTGGCCCAGAGCGCGAGGTGATAGAAATCGAGGTCTCTGCTGGTGGCCCGGGAGTATTTGGAGTGGATGTGCAGATCGGCGTGGAATGACATCGCCCGCCAGCGGATGACATCTGGCGGGCAAGGGCAAGCGCGCGATACGCGCGCGGTCAGGCGGGTGGGAGGGGCGGGGGATGGTGCGTGGATGGAGGGGCGTGGGCGAGGGGTGCGTGGATGAGGGGTGCGTGGGTGGGAGAGGCGTGGGCGGGGGGCGTGGGTGGGGGAGTGATGATGTGTGTGAGGGGTGGGGGGCGTGGGAGCAGTCAGCATCCAGAAATCAGAATCCAGAAGGGGTTGGGGGCGTCGGAGAGGGAGTGGTGGTGTGTGTGGCGGTGGTGTGGTGGGTGTGTGGTGGGGCTGTGTGGTGTGTGGTGGGTGTGTGGTGGGGGGGGTGTGTGGTGGGTGTGTGTGGGGGAGGGGAGGGCGGCGAAGAGGTGGAGAGGCATTTTGGTCGCATGAATTTCATACTCGCATCATACCCGCAAACTCGCCGCGCTTCCCCTCATCGCCGCGCCGCGCTCCCGTCCATCACGCCGACGCGGGGTTTCCCGACGCGGTGTTCCACCCGCCCGCGTGTCACCGCCGAGGCGGGATACGCCGCCGAGGCACGGACGCTTCGCCGAAGCGTCCGCGGACGGCTCGGCGAGCCGTCCCTACCCATGAAAAACTCACACGGAGACGCAAAGACGCACTCCTCGCCACTCACTCGTCGCCCCTCACCCCTCACTCACTCCGCCCCCTCCTTCAAACTTCAGGACACTTTCCAAGATGGCCGAAGGCGGTAGGGAGGCCTCTCCGAGGCCTCCGCCGAGCGGGGTTGGATGGTTGGGATTTCATGGGGAAATCGGAGCGTGGTTGCGGAGGCATCGGAGAGGCCTCCCCACCGGGGGATCGGTGAAATTTGAATTTTTCAAAATGCCCATTAGTCAAACAACCAGTCACTTGATCCATCTTTCTGCATTCGCATCCATTCGCGTTCAGTCATCTCCATTTCGTCCATTCACGTCCATTCGTGTCCATTCGCGATTAAAAATGCATTTTTGAAAATTCCCTTTATCTTTCTCTCCCCCTCCCCAGCGGCATCGTCCGAAGGAAAAAGTAGAAATAAGAAAGCAGAAAGAGAAAGAGTAAGACGAAAGCCGAAAGAGCAAAAAGAGGACGTGGCCTTGGTTTGAAGTGCACCCGACATGGAAGCGTCCGAAGCGATGCTTCCGCGCCGATCCGCATAACCTCAGAAAATAATTTTCTTAAAAACAGTTGACGAACGCCTGCCGTGCTCTACTCATATTCCTCTGCGCCACGCGGGCGTAGCTCAGTTGGTAGAGCACCACCTTGCCAAGGTGGACGTCGAGAGTTCGAGTCTCTTCGCCCGCTCCATTTTTTCAGTCAGCTTTGAGGCAGTCAGTTTAGACAATTCTCCCGGAGATTCAGGAGATTGCAAAAAAATTAGGAGGTTGGCCAAAACGTCGCCGACCTCTTTTTTTTGCCCGTTTTCTGTGACTTTGCCGCTTGGCGCAGTGACTTCGCCAGTGGGTTTGTTTCTCGGCCACGGCAGCTTGGCGATTTCGCCATGCAGCGAGATTCTAGATTGCTAAATAGGTATTGATTTATTTGAAGAGCAAATAAAGGAAGATGCTTGCCGCCAAGTTTCCCAACTTTTTGGTGTAGCACTGGGTTTTTCTGCGAAGCCGGGCAAGGGAGCAGCGCAGGCGGTTGTTGGGGATCTCTATTGTGAACGTGTACGCCTTGCCTTGCCAAGAGTTGCGCTTTTCAAAGATGACGCCATAGGGAGGCCAGAAATCGGTGCAGTAGAGGAGATGCTTAGTCTGAGGAAGGTGCGCATCCAGGCACCGGGCCGTTTCGGTTCCACGATCGCCCAG
>JAIRTK010000138.1 GCA_031254955.1 Opitutaceae bacterium | reverse complement strand
CTTGGCAAAGCATCAGGCGCGGGGAGCAGGCGCGTCCCGCGTGTCCTGCCCGGAATCCCGCCAGGCGGCGCGCTTTGTCGGGACGCCAGCACCGGCACGCAGGACGCGCGCGCTCCCCGGAACCCCGCGCTTTTTCTTGATTTACTGAAGCGTTTCTTTTTCCCCGCCCGACTCGTCGCATTGCTGGGCGCGCCGCTTCTCTGCGCCGCCATGCCGGCCCGGCCCGCGATCTCCATCGAGTCGCTGTTGCTGGAAATGACAAACCGCGACGAGCGCGCCCGGTTTCCCGAGCCAGCCTTCACCTGCAAACAGTTCAGCAGCTACGACCGCGAGAGCGTCGCGCCGGACAAGCCGGGCTGGTTTGCCAACCGCGACCGCTCCATGTTCCTGCGCGTGGAAAATAACAATGGACGACGCGAGTTTGTCATGATGGACACGGAAGGCCCCGGCGCCATCGTCCGCTTCTGGATGACCTTCTCGGGAAAAGACAGCGGGCGCGGCACCCTGCGCATCTATATTGACGGAGAGCCGGCCCCGGCCATCGAGGGGGCCGCGTTTGACATCCTGAGCGGTGGTCTCGTCGCCGGCGCGCCGCTGGCCGCCTCGGTGCCCGAGGCCACCCTGTATCAAAGGCGCGGCCATAATTTGTATTTTCCGATTCCCTACGCGAAACACTGCAAAATCACCTACGAGAGCCAGGGCCTGCGCGAGGATGATTACGGCGCGAAGAAACCGGGCACGGAAGCCGTTTATTATAATATCAACCATCGCACCTACGCCCCTTCCGTGGAGGTCGTTTCCTACTCCAGGACGGAGATGCAAAAAAACAAAGACCTCGTTGCCGCCACTTTGAAAAAACTTGCCGATGGAGAGAGGGAACTTTCGGCCAAGAGTTCGGTGCTGAGACTGGATGCCGACCTCCAACCCGGAGAAAGCCGGACCTTTGAAGCAAACCACGCCGGAGCGATCCAGCATCTGGCGATGCGCCTCCAGGCCGAAAACCAAGAGCAGGCGCTCCGCTCCACCGTGCTCGAAATTGCCTTCGATGACGAAAAGACCGTCTGGGTGCCGGTCGGCGATTTCTTCGGCATCGGTTACAAACAACTTTATACCAACACATGGTACACGACAGCCGGCGAGGACGGGTTGATGCAATCCTACTGGATCATGCCCTTCGCAAAAAACTGCGCCATCACCCTGTCCAACCTGGGAGGCCAGCCCGTCCGCATCGTCGATGCGTCCGCCAGCATAAAGGACTGGAACTGGGATGATCGCTCCATGCATTTCGGCGCTTATTGGCATCAATATACCCGGATACAGGCAAGCCCGCACGAACAGGCGTCGGATATTAATTTCGTGAGTCTGAAAGGAAAAGGTGTTTATGCCGGGGATGGCATTGTTTTGTTCAACACAAACTATAGATGGTGGGGCGAGGGAGATGAAAAAATCTATGTGGATGGAGAAACATTTCCCTCCCATTTCGGCACCGGCACGGAAGATTATTATGGTTATGCCTGGTGCCGCCCTGAAACATTCACCGGTCACCCGTTTGTCGCCCAACCCTTGGGAACGGGCAATTTCACCCCTCGCTATACAGTCAATGCCCGCGTCCGGGCGCTGGATGGCATTCCTTTTGAACGTTCCCTCCATTTTGACATGGAATTATGGTCTGGAGGGCACATGCGGATCAATTACGCGCCGGTCGTGTTTTGGTATATGGTTCCCGGAGGAAAAAATCTCGCGGAGCGGGACCTGGCCGGCGTCAGGGAGCCAGTCGCGCTGGATCGCGCCGACATATATTCTCCCGCGCTGGACGAAAAACTGAGCGTGGAGGCGGAAAACCTGATATGGGTCAGCACGCCGTCGGGCGTGGTTTCCTATCAGGCGCACGCCACGCTGCCGTGGAGCGGCGGCTTGCAGTTGTGCTGGAAGGACGCCGAGGTCGGCAACCGGGCGTCCTTCAGCTTCAATTCGCACGTGGCAGGGCGCTTTGCCTTCACCGGCCTGTTTACCACGGCGCGTGATTATGGCGTGTTTGATCTTTACCTGAACGGGGAAAAAATCTTCAGCAAGCTCGACTTGGGGGGCGAGTTGGACATCAAGCCGGTCAAGGTCGGCGCAGTGAATCTACTAAAAGGCGCCAATGTGCTGGAGGTGGAACTCGTCCGGCACGCCAAGGACGCCGCCAAAAAAAGCCACTTCGGCATCGACAAGCTGGTCTTCGAATAGAAGCCGTTGGGGATTCCCTGGGACTTATCCCTTATTTAAAGGTGTTCTCTTTTTAACCACAAAAACACAGAGGACACGAAACCATGAAGAACTCACGCAGAGGCGCGAAGACGCGGATTCTTCTCTCCTCACCCTCTTTTTTCTTTCCTCGTCCTCGTTCTCTTTCTCGTTCTTCTTTCTCTCCCCTCTCTCTTCCCTCCCCTGCTCTCCCCTGCTCCTGCCCTCTGCGTCTCCGCGTGAGTTCTTCATGACTATCTGAGGCTACGCGCTGCCGTCGTAGCGCAGGTTGTCAGGCTTCTCGCTTCGCCCGGAACCCAACCTGCCGAGCAAGCAACGCGTGCTGAACAAGCAACGCTTGCGTAGCATGAAGCAGACTCGGAAGTCTGCGCTACAAATCTGCGCTACGACCGCGGCGGCGCGTAACCTCAGTGACTATGACTGACTGGCGGGCGGGCCGTCCGCGCTCCAGGGTTTTGCGTCTCTCGATCAGATTTGCGTGCGGAAGTAGGCGATGGTGCGCTCGAGGCCCTCTTCCAGCGGGATTTTCGGCTCCCAGCCGAGGAGCTTTTTCGCCAGCGAGATGTCGGGGCGGCGCTGCTTCGGGTCGTCGGCGGGCAGCGGGTGGTGGACGATTCTGGATTTGCCGCCGACCTGCTTGAGCACGGCCTCGGCCAGCCCGAGCATGGTGAACTCGCCCGGGTTGCCGCAGTTCAGCGGGCCGACGCTCCCGGTCTGGTTCATGAAGCGCACGCAGCCTTCGATGAGGTCGTCCACATAACAGAAGGAGCGCGTCTGCGAGCCGTCGCCGTAGATGGTGAGGTCGTCCCCGCGAAGCGCCTGCGTGATGAAGTTGGACACGACGCGCCCGTCGTTGGGGAGCATGCGCGGGCCGTAGGTGTTGAAGATGCGGATGACGCGGATATCGACTTTGTTTTCGCGGTGGTAATCGAAGAAGAGCGTCTCGGCGCAACGCTTGCCTTCGTCGTAGCAGGAGCGGCGTCCGATGGGGTTGACGTTGCCCCAGTAGTCTTCGGGCTGCGGGTGCACGTGCGGGTCGCCGTAAACTTCCGAGGTGCTCGCCTGAAACACCCGCGCGCGCACGCGTTTGGCGAGGCCGAGGCAGTTGATCGCGCCCATCACCGAGGTCTTGGTGGTCTTGATGGGGTTGTATTGGTAGTGCGGCGGCGAGGCGGGGCAGGCGAGGTTGTAGATTTGGTCAACCTCGAACTTGAACGGGTCGATCACGTCGTGCCGCACGAGTTCGAAACGCGGATGGCCGGCGAGGTGCGCGATGTTGGCCTTGCGGCCGGTGAAGAAGTTGTCGAGGCAGACGACTTCGTGCCCGTCGCCGATGAGTCGGTCGCAAAGATTGGAGCCGAGAAAGCCCGCGCCCCCTGTCACAAGAATACGCATAGGATGAGCACGATGCGAAAAGCCCGCCATCGGGCCAGCGAAATCAGCGGGAGGCGGGAGTGGCGGGTAGCGGGTAGCGAGTAGCGAGTAGCGAGCAGAGAG
>JAIRTK010000317.1 GCA_031254955.1 Opitutaceae bacterium | reverse complement strand
GAGTTTCGCAACATGCTCGACGACGCCATGAACGTCCACGGCGTTTACCTGCAAGTCCTGCGCCGCATGGATGACCGCCGCCTGCTGGCGCGCATGGCGCATTTCCAAGCGCAAGGATTTGCCGTCGTCGAGCCGGGCGACCGCGTGCGGCTGGCGCGCCAAGGCACGCTCATGCCCGCCGCCGAGGCCGTCGTCACGCGCGTGGAACGGCGCGGCCCCGACGCGCTGCTGCTCGCCTTCGACGGGCCGCTCGCGGAAAAAGCGCAGCCACTCGACGCGCTCGAAAACATCTCGTGGACCGCCGATGTGGTCTTCCGCCGCAACCGCGTTTCGGGCAACCGCGCGCGCGGCATCCTCGTGAGCACGCCGGGGCGGATCGCGATCGAGGACAACCTCTTCAACGCCACCGGCTCGGCCATCCGCGTCTCGGGCGACGCGCGCAGTTGGTTCGAGTCCGGCCCGGTGTCCGACGTGCTCATCAAGGGCAACACCTTCCTCAACCCCATGCGCTGCGCCTACGGACAAGCCGCCATCGACCTCGACCCGGAAGTCGAGACGCCGCCCGGCGCGGGATTTTATCATCGCAACATCCGCATCCTCGCAAACCGCTTCCGCCTCTGCGACACCGGCGTGCTGCTCGCGCGCTCCGTGCACGGGCTGGAGTTCTCGGACAACATCGTCGAATACGCCGCCGACTTCCCCGCGCTCAACCGGCAGACGGTGGCGTTCGCGCTGCACCACTGTCGCGACGCGCGGCTGGAGCGCAACCGCGTCAGCGGCCACGACGCCGCGCCCGTGCTCGCCGCCGACCCCGCCAGCGCCGCGTCCACGCATGTCGCTCCGGGACAAAACATCATCGTGCGCGCGACATCCGCGCAACCATGACGCGCTCCCGCCGAAACCCATCCGCCCCGTCCGCCCGCGCCGCCCATCCGATTGCTCGCATCCGTTCCATCACACCCATCGCACTCCCGCCCGCAACCTCCTCGCCGCCGCCGCCCGCTCCCGCGCCCTCACCGCCGCCATCCGCTCCCACCGCGCCCTCGCCTCCTCCACGCTCCCGCTCTCCTAACTCGCTTCCGCCGCCGCCACTTCCCACGCACTCGCCGCCGCCGCCCGCTCCCGCAACCTCGCCGCCGCCATCCGCTCCCGCCGCTCCCTCGCTCCCGCCCGCCCCTCCCTTTACACCTATGCGCTCAACCAACCAGACTGCCTCCCGCCTCCCCCGATTCATCAACACCGCATTCGCGCTCCTCTTGTGCTGCGGCGCCATGCTCCGCGCCGGCGCCGGCGCGCTGCCGCCGGAATTCTCCGCGCGCAACGGCCTGCCCCATGCCCGCGCCAAGGCGCTCGCCGGCGGCGAAGTGCGCGTCGCGTTCCTCGGCGGCAGCATCACCGCCGCCAACGGCTGGCGCGTGCACACGCTGAAACTCTTGCGCGATATTTTCCCCGGCGCCGCCTTCACCGAAATCTATGCCGCCGTTTCCGGCACAGGCTCGAACTACGGCGCGGCGCGCCTCCAACGCGATGTCCTCCGACACAAACCCGACCTGCTCTTCGTCGAATTTGCCGTCAACGACAGCGGCCAGCGGACCGACGCCATCGCCGCGCAAATGGAAGGCATCGTCCGCCAGACCTGGGCCGCCTCGCCGGACACCGACATCTGCTTCGTCTATACCGTCTCGATGGGCATGACCGTCCGCATCGAAGCCGGCGAATACCCGCCCTCCGCCGCCGCCATGGAAACAATCGCCGCGCATTACGGCATCCCCTCCGTGCAATTCGGCGTCGAAGTGGCGCGGCGCGAAACAGCCGGCACGCTCGTTTTTCACGCCCCCTCGTCCGTGAAAGCCGACGCCGCCGGCAACGACGCGCAAGGCCGCCTCATCTTCACGCGCGACAGAACCCACCCGACCGACGCGGGCCACCGCCTTTACGCAGCCACGCTCCAACGCGTGCTCCCGCCGATTCTGGAAACCGGCCGCCCCCGCCCGCATACCCTCGCCGCCCCGCTCAAGGCCGACCACTGGCAGCGCGCGCAACTCGTCGTCATCCCGGACTCCGCCGCCCCCACGAAGCAAGCCGCCGCCGCATGGCGCAAACTCGCCCCCCGCGACCCCGTCGCCGTGCAAGCCGGACGCATGGCGCCGCCCATCTGGACCGCGCTGCTTCCAGGCGCCGCCGCGGAATTTCGCTTCAAAGGCACGCGCCTCGGCCTCATCGGCCTGAAAGGCGCCGACAACGGACAATTCCGCTGTTTCATCGACGGCCAGCCAGTCGCCACCAGCACGCTCTTCGACTCGTTCTCCACCCCCGGACGCCACCCGCTGCGCCCGTGGTTTTTCCCGGATGCGCTCACCGACGCCGAGCACACCGTGCGCATCGAACTTCTGGCCGAAAAAATCGACAAAGCCGCCATCATGAAAAAAGCCGGCAAACCCATCGCCGACCCGACCCCCGACGCCATCTCCGGCGCCAACGCCGCCCCTCGCGAAGGCACCAGCACCAGC
>JAIRTK010000085.1 GCA_031254955.1 Opitutaceae bacterium | reverse complement strand
GTGAGGTCGGCGTCGGGGCCTTCAAACGAAAGGGCTTTCAAGTCCCAGCCGAGCACGGCGTTGGCCTCGTCATAGAGGGCGCGCGCGGCGGCGGAGTTGTCGTGGAGCGACTTGCCCATCCCGACTTTCTGGGCGCCCTGTCCGGCGAAAAGGAGTGCGAGTGACATGTGTGCGTGTGTGCGCGTGTGCGCGGAGGTTTGAGTCAAGTGTGTCCGTCGAAACGAAACCGGCATACGTAAGCGCCGCCGCGCGGGAAACCAAGCCGGAAAAACCGGGCTTGAAATTGGTGCGGCTGGACGGAATCGAACCGACGATACGATTCTGATGCCTTTGGAGCATCATGCTTCATAGTGAATTAGGCATAATAAAACATCCTAAAACAACCTTGCATGTTCCCACTTTTGTTCCCACTGTTTTCCGCATGGCCTCGCTCACCAAAAAAGAACGCTCCCCCTTCTGGTTTGCCTGTTACACTTCGCCGGATGGACGGCGCACGAAACGCTCCACAAAGCAAACCGACCGCCGCAAGGCGCAGGCAATGGCGGAGCAATTCGAGAGGGCCGCAAAACTCGCCGCGCAAAAACGCCTGGGCGAGGCACAGGCACGGCGCGTCCTCGGGGACATTTACGAAACGGTTTCAGGGGGAGAGAGGCTGCTTTCCTCCACCGCCAAGGACTTCCTGACAGGCTGGGCGGAAAGCCGGAAGGTGGACACGTCGCAAAGGACGCACGCGGCTTATGCGCAAGTCGCCCGCGATTTCATCGAGTCGCTGGGGGCGCGGGCCGAAATGGACATTTCACAGGTGAGCAAGGCCGATGTCGCCAAGTTCCGCGATTCCATCGCAAGGCGCGCATCGGCGGCTTCCGCAAACAAGGCGGTGAAGTTTCTGCGTGTCGCCCTTGGGCGGGCGCACAAGGACGGCTTCTCCCAAGATAACCCGGCGGCAAAGGTTGACGTGTTGAAACGCGACAGGGAAAGCCGCGCGGCGCGCCGCGCTTTTACGCTGAAAGAACTGGGACTCCTGATAAACGCGGCTTCCGATGAGTGGCGGCGGATAATCCTTTTCGGCCTCTACACGGGGCAGCGGCTTGGGGATTTGTGCCGTCTCACTTGGCAAAATCTGGATGTGGAAAAAAACGAGCTGCGTTTCGTCACGGCCAAGACGGGGCGCAACATGGTAATCCCGCTGGCGGCCTCGCTCGTTTCCTTGCTCGCCGACATGGACGGCGGGGATTCCGCAAGCGCGCCGCTCTTCCCTGCCGCGCATGACACCTTTGCGAAGGCGGGAAACGCGGCCCCGCTTTCCAAGCAATTCCACGCCCTGCTGGTGTCGGTCGGGCTCGCGCCTGAATGGGAAAACAAGGGCGTCGGCAGGAACGGGGCGCGGGAACTGAACGCGGTTTCCTTTCATTCGCTCCGGCACACGGCGACCTCCCTGCTCAAAAACGCCGGCGTGAGTGAAATCGTCGCAAGGGACATAATCGGGCACAATTCGGAGGCCGTGAGCCGGAATTACTCTCATGTTGACGAGGACGCCAAACGCCGCGCCCTCGCCGCCCTCCCGGATTTGCTATCGCCGCAATCCCGGTCGGGGAAACTGCCGTGAAAGGCATGACCTATCAGAAAGAAAATATCATGAATGACACTGACACGAAACATCCCGATATATCCAAAGCCGCCGCCGCCCCGGATGACGCTTATGGAAGGTCCCTCAATGACAGATTCCCCACGCCCGGCGAACTGGCCGCGTTCGCCCGCAATATAAACTTCGAGGAGTATTTGGAGGAAAACCCGATTCTTACAATCGAAGAAAGCGTGCGTGAAAAGCGCGAGCAGAACGAGCGCATCAAGCGATTTCATGAAACCGGCGTGGAACAGCCCGTCCCGCAAAAGCCTGCCGCCAAACCCGCAAAGTATGGGAAGCGGGAGATTGACGAACTTTATAGTATTTGGAGCAACTGGGAGTTCTTTTTGAGAGACATCCGGGCGAGGAGAAGACAAAGGATGGGAATCAAAACGTATCCCTACGATGAAGCATTTGAATTTGTGGTGATAAAATCAGGATGCAAATCAAAGCAAGAGCGTGCCTTTCGAGAGGCTTTTTTAAGAGAGTATATTGATAGCAATAAGGAAAGAATCGAGAAATACGGCATGAGAACCCCTGATGCCGATGCCTTGAAAAACATGTTCGATGATAGTTGGGATGCTTTCCTCAAGGGGAAGACCCAAAGGCGTGAAGACCATCTTTTGGCCGTTGCCAAAATATATCAAAAAATCATTTCGGAGAAAGCGCGGAGGAAAGTCGAAACCCGATATAAACAGAAAGCCGAGAAAACGGACAAAAGGGTAGGTGGCGAGGAAAGGGCCGCGCCTGCGCCTTCCAGCACGGTTTCCAGAAAGGGCATCAAGAAAAAGTAGCAGGCTTTTTTGGGGACGCAGTAGGTTTTTTTGCCCATTTTTGTCCGGGCAGTAGGTTTTTTTGCCCGAGTAGTAGGGTTTTTGGGCGATGCGGTAAAAACGCCCGGAAAAACTCCTTAAAACATGCGAGCGCGATTCCGCGCATTCATGAAAAATCAAACACAAACCAACACAGGCGGCAAATACGCGCCTGAATTCATACCGCTATCGCAGAGGGGGCCCGACCCGGTTTTCGGGTTGTCCCGCTCTTCCTACTATAACTTGGAGAAGGCCGGGGCTATCCGCCTTGTCCGCGTTCGCAAGCCCGGCAACATGCAGGGGCGCGTTCTGATTGATTGCAATTCCGTCCGGCGTTACCTCGCCAAGCTCGCCAATGAGCAGGACAACAGGCAAAAAGCCTCATCGGGAAGCGGGGTGGAGGCATGACCGCCAACCGTAACGCCGCCCGCAAAATCGAACAGGCCGCGCGGCGGGGCTGGACACCCAAGGAGGATGTCGGCCCCGCCCGCTTCCTTCGCCGCAAGTCGCGCCGCCGCGCCCGCAAACAGACGGGAGGCCGCGATGAACAATGACACCGCCAATGGGAAAACGAATGGCGATGTCGCGGTAGGAGGGGCTTCGCCAGCCAAACCCGGCAGGCTGCCCGGCCTTCCCTATCAGGACGAACACCCCGGCAGCGACAACGCCGGCGGCAAACCGCCATCCGCGCCCGATGTGCTCATTCCCGCCGTTTTGGGATGGGACGAGCTCGACGCGCTCAATGTCCCGCCCCGTCCGGCGTTGCTGGGCGATTGGTTCATGGCCGGGGATTACGGCATTGTTTTCGGGCGACGCGGGCTTGGCAAAAGCTGGATGGCCCTCGGGCTTGCCAGCGCATTGGCGCAAGGCCGCGACTTCGGCCCGTGGAGATGTCAGGCGCCCCGCCGCGTGCTCTACGTTGACGGGGAGATGGCCCTTGATGATTTCCGCAGCCGCGTGCGCTCGCTCGACGGCGGATGCGGAAATTTCCTCACGCTTTCACATCAGACTGTCTTTGACCGGAGCGGGACGGGGCTTTGCCTGTCGGACAGTTCCCAGCAGGCGGAGGTCACACGGCATTGCGAGGAAAACAAAATCGACGTGCTTTTCCTCGACAATGGCGCGTGCCTGTTCCGCAACGTCAAGGAAAACGACGCCGACGAGTTCCGCGACCGCATCGAGGGCTGGTTGCTTGAACTGCGACGGCGCGGCATCGCCGTCGTGCTCGTGCAGCACGCCGGGCGCAACGGGGCGATTCGCGGAACCAGCAAGCGCGAAGACGCCGCTTTCTGGATACTGCGCCTCGATGAGACATCCGGCGGGGAAACTGGCGACGCGGGGGCGCGGTTTCTGACACGCTTTACCAAGAACAGAAACGCACCGGAAGACCCGCCGCCCTACGAATGGCATTTTGAGCCGCACAACGGAAAAACCCTCATCCAACACAAGCAGGCCGACACGATGGAGGTTTTTCTCCAGTGGGTTCGCGACGGCTTGGACACGTGTGGGGATATAGCCGATGAAATGGGACTGTCAAAGGGGCAGGTGTCCAAGCTGGCAAAACGCGCTGAAAAGGCGCGAACGTTGAAAATCGAAAGGAGGCGCTATGTGCTCCCATGAGCGCCCCGGCCCCGAAAAATATGGAAACGAGAGGCAACGAAAACGGGGTGTCTCGTTTCCTGTTTTTCAGGGGGTGGAAACGAGAGCCGTTTTTTCGTTTCCTGTTTTCCAGCCTTTTTTCATAGGGGAGGAAACGAGAGGCAATTGCCCGTTTCCTTTAAGACACTGTTTTGATGTTCTCGTTTCCCGTTTCCCCACTATAGGCGGGAAACGGGAAACGAAACCGGGAAAGGGAGGGGTTCGCCATGCTTGACCTGTGCCATCTGGAGAAAGTGAAAAAACGGCGCGGCAAGGTTGTTTGCGCCTGTCCCGCCTGCCGCGAGACGGGCGGGGACAGGGAGGGAGAACATCTGGCCGTTTTCGACTCGGGCGCGTTCCATTGCGCTGTCGATGCGAGTGAGGCACACCGCAAACGCATCTTTGAACTGGCGGGCGTCCGTTCATCCGCCCCGCCGTCCATTGTGCGCCGTCCCGTGGCCGCAAAGCCGCTAATCCATCCTGCCCCTCACCGCCTCCGCCTTCCGAAATTGCGTTCGTTAAACGTAGCGGAAATGGCGCGCATCGCGGAACAGCGCGGCTGGCCGTTGTTCGTCGGCATGGAGTTGCTTTCAGGCCGAGGCCTGCTTTGGCATGGCCGCGTTTGGGACGGCGGGGCGGAGCATGACGCATGGATCGTGACCGACTCCGCCCGCCGCAACGCGCAGGCACGCCGCATGGACGGGCTGCCGTGGAAATGCGGCAAGGCCAAGACGCTGCCCGGCTCGCTCGCCGCGTGGCCGGTGGGGTTGGAAGAAAGCCGCGATTACCCGCACGTCATGCTGTGCGAGGGCGGGCCGGATTTCCTCGCCGCGCTGCTTGTGGCGTGGTGGCACGGATACGCCGCAACGCTCGCCCCTGTCGCAATCCTTGGCGCGGGGCTGTCCATCCCCGGCGGCGCGCTGCATTATTTCGCGGGCAAGGAAATCACGCTCTGCCAGCACGCCGACACCGCGCACACCAAGGGGCAGGACGCCGCGCAACGCTGGGCCGCGCAACTGCGCGGGGCCGGGGCCGCATCCGTCCAGTTTGCCGACTTCGCGCGTGCGCGAGCAATTGCCGATGGCAGGCCGTGCAAAGACCTCGCCGACTTCGCCGCCACGCTGCGGGCGCCGATGTCGGAGTAGCCGTCGCCGGTGGTTTTGGCTGGCGGTTCACGCGCGCGCGGGAATTACCCCCTCGCAAGTTACGTCGAACTGCATCCAATTGCGCTCAATCACGTGGCACCGCTTGCGCGGCATCCGGGGGGGGCATCACCTGAAAAACGCTCTTGCCAGCTTGCGGGGCGAGACGATCAGCGGCGCGGCGAGGTCGTGCGCGGACAGCAGCAGCCGCAACGGGCCTTGCGGCGCGTCGAGCATGTGCGCGTCCGACGTGACAAGCAGCGTGCAATCCAGCAACGCTGCTTCGACGATGATATGCGAGTCGTTGCGCTCCTCTTCCGGCAAATAGCCGCGCGCCCTTATTTTGTCCGCGACACACTCAACGATTCCGTGGCCGACCGGAACGAGGTTGACCGGCTTGAAACCCCATGCCGGACGCAGTTGCCTCATGGCCGTGATGGCCGCCTTTCCCGTGGCGGAGCCGGGCGCGCTTGCGGCCTCAAATCCAAGTTCGATGTTCACCGTCGGCGGGACGATGACAATCGGATTGTCCAGTCTGCCACGGATCACGTCCAAGGCATCCAGAATGACTTCGGAGCCTGCCGCAAGCCCGAGAAGAAAATTCGTGTCAACGGCGAGCCGTGTTGATCTTGCCGCCAGCGTTGCCATAGATCATTTGCATGGCCCGTGCAAGATACTCCTCGCGCTGGGCCTCTGTGAGCTTGTTTGCGCGGGCGCGGATGGCGTCGCCCATTTGCGCGCCGATGTCCGGTTTTCTTGGTTTTCTTGCCCCGGTTTTCATTTGTTGCCTGTAACAAACCCCGTGCCTGCCCCGTCGTCAAGCCTCGCTGCAAAATGCTTGGAAACAGTCTGGAACAACGGGGCATTTGTTCCCACTAAACGTTCCCACTGGCTATTTTGAAAACCATAACTTGCTGATTATTAAATTGGTGCGGCTGGACGGAATCGAACCGACGAGACCTGCTTGGAAGGCAGGAGTTTTACCACTAAACTACAGCCGCGAACAAAACGCCGCACAGCCTTTCCCCGCGCGCGCCTCGGGTCAAGCCCGCGCTTTCAACCGCAAAAAGCCCCCCGTTTCCCGCTTGCGCGCCAACCGCGCCCGCACAACCCTTGCCCGCTTCCCACGCCCGTCCTCCCACTCTCATCTTCCCACGCCCATCTTTCACGCTCATCTTCCCACGCCCATGCCAAAACGCACCGACCTTGAGTCCATCCTCATCATTGGCGCCGGCCCGATCATCATCGGGCAAGCCTGCGAGTTTGATTACTCCGGCACCCAAGCCTGCAAAGCCCTGAAAGAAGAAGGCTACCGCGTCATCCTCGTCAACTCCAACCCGGCCACCATCATGACCGACCCGGAGTTTGCCGACGTCACCTACATCGAACCCCTCACACGCGAAGTCCTGGAAAAAATCATCGCCGCCGAGCGCCCCTCCGCCCTCCTCCCCACCCTCGGCGGCCAGACCGCGCTCAACCTCTCGATGGAACTCCACCGCGCCGGCGTGCTCGAACGCCACGGCGTCGAGATGATCGGCGCCAAACCCGACGCCATCGCCAAAGGCGAAGACCGCGAACTCTTCAAACAGGCCATGCTCAAAATCGGCCTCGATGTCGCCCGCTCCCGCACCGTCAAAACCCTCGACGAAGCCCACGCCGCCGCCCAAGAAATCGGCGGCTTCCCCCTCATCGTCCGCCCCTCCTTCACGCTCGGCGGCTCCGGCGGCGGCATCGCCTACAACCGCGAGGAATTTGACCGCATCACCGCCAACGGCCTCGACCTCTCCCCCGTGCACGAAGTCCTCATCGAAGAATGCCTCATCGGCTGGAAAGAATTCGAAATGGAAGTCATGCGCGACCACAAAGACCAGTGCGTCGTCATCTGCTCCATCGAAAACTTCGACCCCATGGGCGTGCACACCGGCGACTCCATCACCGTCGCCCCCGCCATGACGCTCACGGACAAAGAATACCAAGTCATGCGCGACGCCTCCTTCGCCGTCATCCGCGAAATCGGCGTCGCCACCGGCGGCTCCAACATCCAATTCTCCGTCTGCCCCGACACCGGCCGCATGGTCGTCATCGAGATGAACCCCCGCGTCTCCCGCTCCTCCGCGCTCGCCTCGAAAGCCACCGGCTTCCCCATCGCGAAAATCGCCGCCAAACTCGCCGTCGGCTACACACTCGACGAACTCCCCAACGACATCACCCGCGTCACCCCCGCCTCCTTTGAACCCACCATCGACTACATCGTCACCAAAATCCCCCGCTTCACCTTTGAAAAATTCCCCGACGCCGACCCCGCGCTCACCTCCGCCATGAAATCCGTCGGCGAAGCCATGGCCATAGGCCGCACCTTCAAGGAATCCCTCCAAAAAGCCCTCCGCTCCCTCGAAACCGGCGCGCGCGGCTTCGGCGGCGGCGGCAAACACGGCGACGACGACACCCCCGACGACAAACTCATCAAACAAAAACTCGCCACACCGAACGCCGAACGCATCTTCCACATCCGCCACGCCTTCCAAGCCGGCTACAACGACCGGCAAATCTTCGACCTCACCAAAATCGACCCCTGGTTCATCCGCCAACTCCGCGAAATCCACGACATGGAACTCGAACTGCGCCGGCACACCCTCGCCACCCTCGACCCCGTGCTCTTCCGCCGCGCCAAAGAATTCGGCTTCTCCGACACGCAACTCGCCCACCACCTCCACACCACGCCCGACACCATCCGCGCCGCCCGCAAAACCGCCCGCATCCACACCACCTATCGACTCGTGGACACCTGCGCCGCCGAATTCGAAGCCATCACCCCCTACTACTACTCCAGCTACGGCGACGAAAACGAAATCAAACCCTCCACGAAGAAAAAAATCATGATCCTCGGCGGCGGCCCCAACCGCATCGGCCAAGGCATCGAATTTGACTACTGCTGCGTCCACGCCTCCTTCGCCCTCCGCGAAATCGGCTGCGAAAGCGTCATGGTCAACTCCAACCCCGAAACCGTCTCCACCGACTACGACACCTCCGACCGCCTCTACTTCGAACCCCTCACCCTCGAAGACGTACTCGAAATCTACGAACAAGAAAACTGCGACGGCGCCATCGTGCAATTCGGCGGCCAGACCCCGCTCAACCTCGCCACCGCCCTGAAAGCCGCCGGCGTCAACATCATCGGCACCAGCCCCGAATCCATCGACACCGCCGAAGACCGCAAACTCTTCGCCGCCATCCTGCGCAAACTCCACCTCCGCCAACCCGCCAACCGCACCGCCCTCAACGAAACCGAAGCCCTCGTCTTCGCCCGCGAAGTCGGCTTCCCCGTGCTCCTCCGCCCCTCCTTCGTGCTCGGCGGACGCGGCATGTTCATCGTTTACAACGAAACCGACTTCCGCGCCGTCATCAAAGAAGCCTTCGCCGCCATGCCCGGCAAACCCGTCCTCATCGACAAATTCCTCGAAGACGCGGTCGAACTCGACGTTGACTGCATCAGCGACGGCGACACCACCGTCATCGGCGGCATGCTCGAACACATCGAATACGCCGGCGTCCACTCCGGCGACGCCGCCATGGTCATGCCCCCGCACACCCTCGGCGCCGACCTCCTCCACACCGTGCGCGCGGCCACGCACGCACTCGCCCGCGAACTCCGCGTCGTCGGCCTCATGAACATCCAATACGCCGTCAAAGACCGCCAACTCTACGTCCTCGAAGTCAACCCCCGCGCCTCCCGCACCGTGCCCTTCGTCTCCAAAGCCATCGGCGTCCCCCTCGCCAAACTCGCCGCCAAAGTCATGACCGGCGCCAAACTCCGCGACCTCGGCTACACCCGCGAACACACCCCGCGCCACTGGTGCGTGAAAGAAGCCGTCTTCCCCTTCAACCGCTTCCCCGGCGCCACCATCATGCTCGGCCCCGAAATGCGCTCCACCGGCGAAGTCATGGGCCTCGACTCCGACCTCGGCCTCGCCTTCGCCAAGGCGCAAGCCGCCGCCGGCCCCGGCCTCCCCCTCCAAGGCGGCGTCTTCCTCTCGGTGAAAGACGAAGACAAACCCCGCGCCACCGCCCTCGCCCGCGAACTCGCCGCGCTCGGCTTCGAAATCTACGCCACGAGCGGCACCGCCGGCCACCTCGCCCGGCACGGCATCCAAGCCCGCGAACTCGCCAAAATCGGCGAAGGCCGCCCCGACTCCATCGACGTGATCAAAAACGGCCGCATCCAGCTCGTGCTCAACACCCCCAGCGGCATGATCCCGCGCCGGGACGAAAACAAAATCCGCTCCGCCGCCTACGCCAACAACCTCTGCATCATGACCACCCTCACCGGCGCCCAAGCCGCCATCGACGGCATCAAGGCCCTGAAAAAAAACTCCCTCACCCCCCGCCCGCTCCAAACCTACATCCAGGACATCGTCCATGCGGATTAAGGAACGGGTTCATTTTGAACAGAAGGAAACGAAGGGAACCGAGAAAACCATAAAAATGCATGGCAAGGCCTGTCGCCTCGCCCGGCATGTGGTTCTTCTTGTTTCCTTCTGTTCAATAAAACCCTTTCCCAATGAACAAGACACTTTAGAAGCAGAGCCATGTAGGGGCTTCGCTTGCGAAGCCCGTTGCTGGAGCACGCCCGTTGCTGGAGCACGCTTATCAAGCCGGGCGTCGCAAGCGACGCCCCTGCAAAAGAGTGATTTTCATTGGGAATGGGTATAAAAACCAACCGATAAGAACCCATGCCTTTTCTAGCCCTTGCGCCTGCGCTATAAAAACATGCCCTTTCAGCGCATCTCAATGAACCACCCCGCGCAAAGAACGCTGGGGTATCGCAGAAAAGGGCTTCGCCCCAATGACAGCGGGCGGCATCCATCCCCGCAGCAAGACTGCGGGGAATTATATCATTTCTTAATCAAAAACCTTCTTAAGAAACACCATCCAAGCCCACCGTGAATTGCACGAATTTTAACGGATAACACAGATAAAACCTTTGTTTTTCAATGAATTAAGAGCGTCTAACAAAAAAGAAGGTTTGAGCGAAGAGACACAGCGGACACGGAGGCGAGCGGCGGCGGATGTAGGGGCTTCGCTTGCGAAGCCCGTTGCCGGACGGCAGTCGCGCGCGTTTGTGTTTCATGCGACTGCGCCGGAGCACTGGCGGAAGCTAACCCGTGGCATCCTGCC
>JAIRTK010000044.1 GCA_031254955.1 Opitutaceae bacterium | reverse complement strand
CGGAAAAATGATTTTGACGAGATGGATCGCCGCATCACAAAAAGCCAAATTCAAAAACCAAATTTTAAGGGTTCTGGTATTGACAATCAAAATGATAAGGCAAATATCCCTGCCATGTTCCCCCTTCCACAACCCAAGGCCAATTTGGCCTAATAACACTGTTAGGCAAAAACATGAAGGTGAAATCAGCACTAAAGCAAAGCAGGCAAAGCATAGTTCCTCACTTGATTTTTGTCGGTGTCACGGGATGTGCTCTATTCGCATGGCCCAACTGGTTCACGATTCTCATGGTATCGGTAAGCCTATTTTCATTGGTCGGGGATTTGTTAAATATCGTTTGCATAAGAATGAAAGCGAAACGCGACCCGAATTACTTAGAATCAGACATAAATTGAAAGCTGAGCCTAACAAGGCGATGCAGCCAACTCCGGTAGCTGTCACGCCTCGTGCTGACGCACGAGCCGCGCCAGCTACCTCCGTGGCTGATCTTGACGTTCGGCAAAGACAGAAATGATCTCCACCAGCCTCGAAGAAATCCCGCTCGACGAATGGCGTTACGCTTGGCGCATCGAGCAGCTGGAATCCCCTCTTTCCGCATTGGACCGTGAGCGTATTCGACCACTATCGGTCGCATCCTCTAAGCGGATCGCCGGCTATCTAGACGCGACGAATCTTCATGGCGATTTCCCATTCAAGGAGGGTTTTTTTCATCGAATCGAGTCGCTTGCTCTCACTCCGGTTGATCATCAAGACAAGCTCCTGAAAGAAGACCAGAAAGTGAAGAAGTGGCTTTATCGGCGAGGCATTCCATTCGATGCTCCTGTCTTTCTTACTTACGATAGTTCGACCGTGGTGCTAACCACGTGGAAGATGTTGGTTCGGCATTGGCAGCTCTTCTACTACTCCATTTCAGATGATCTCACCGTGTGCGATCACTCTATGAATTGGTGCCTCCTCTTCTTTCACGAGCACGAACTTTTTTTCGGCACGAACAAAACGGAGCCTAACAAGCCGAACCTAAGGGGTCAATTCGAGAATTGTTGAATATCTTTGTAATATCATGCTTCATAGGGTGATATGTTTTGAATAAAAGGAATCAGATTCATATACTGAACTCTCAGGAATCAACTAAAAACGTTTGCTTGCAAGCCTCAAACATTTGGAAGGAATGGACTTCGTTGCAGATTTTAATCAACAATTCTCGGATTGACCCCTTCGGCTTGGCCCTCACGTCGAGGCGCCGCGCAAAGCCGCATCAACCAAAGCCTCGTCGAAACCCGCGTCGCGGTAGCCTTGCTTGATGATGCCAACGTAATTGTCGAAGCCGTCGCGCACACACTTTGGGGTACACGTCCGGCGTTTCCAATCCGTCATCACGTAGGCCAGCGCAAGGACGGTCTTCCCGTTCAACTCCACCTCGACCTGCACCTTGTCATAGTCCTTTGGAAAGCCCTCGCATTCGTCCAGCTTCCGTTCATTCGCGTCCGAAATTGTCCAGACAACGGCGGGCGTTTCCTCACCGGGTGCCGGCTCCATGTTCGCATAGCCATGGAAACACAGACACCGGTTTTTCACGACGGTCACGCCAACTTTTTTTGCGTCCGGACAGCGTTTGCGCATCCGGTCGCTGTTCATGTTGCTGCCATAAGCGAGATACATTTTTCCGGCATTCATGGCATTCACGATTCTGGTCATTTGTGCTTCGAATTTTTCGCCGGCCAATCCGTCACAGGCGGCAACCTCCCTGACAGCGGCACCCGCCGTTTGGTGAAACTTGGGAAACAGAGTCGCTGTTTCCGGCATGGCAAGAAAGCTGCGCAGGCCGCCCTTGATGAAAATTTCGAGGGCAAACAATTCGCCGGCAAATGCGTCGTAACCGTGCCCGAGCAAATCGCGGTGACACGAGACATCCAACGCCCGCGTGAGGCGTTCGCGAATGTCTTGCTCGGTTTCGCTAGCGGCGCCGGCGACGCCGCGCTTGGTGGCGGATTTGAGGCCGAGCCAGCGGCGCATGAGAATCGCCGCTCCGATGTAATTTGGCTCGTGGCAAAACTCCACGCGGGCGTCGGCCTCCACTTCGTAGGAGTCGAGCAATTTGAAACCGCCATCGGCGTCCTGAAACGCGAGCAGCGCATCGAAGGACAAGCCGGAGGTGTCGCTGGCGTGGTCAAGCAGGGTCAGCATGGCCCCGCGCATTTTCCGGAGCGCGTCGAAGTCCGGCGCGCCCGCGTTCTGTCGTTGGAGGAGTTGTGTTTTTTGTCTCATGGCGCGCCCATAATAAAGAAACTCACCTTTCCCGTCTCCGACAAAGTGTGTCGTATTTTAACTCACTTGTAATCAAAAATAAATGAATTTTTATCAATAGAAATGCTCTTTTCTTTTCCGTCGTGCGTCCGAATTTTGATTTTCTTCGTATCAATACAACCAACGACGCGCACGTCGTGTTTCTCGTGCGTTTTCCCCCCTTTGTCCCTCCAGAGAACAGTGACCGGTTCTCCTCTCTTTATTAGATAATGCACCATGTCGGACAACCGTCGCGTCGGTTTTTTCGGCGAGACCACCTCCTCCTCATTTCGCCAGTGCGCGCCTCCGCCAGCGGCACCGCCTTCCCATTGCTTCGCCAATTTCAAACGCGAGCCGTCGGCACCCCTTACGATGCCTTTCGCGTAGTCCGTGAGTTGACCGTAAACCATGTCGAAAAGCGTCCGATAAATTGCGCCCAATTCATCGTGCCCGCCGTCGCGCGTGGAAAACGCCGCGTATTCGTCATCAATCAATTTGAGCAGGGTGGAAACCTCCGTCAAATTTAACGCAAGTGTGAGCGGGTGCGCTGAGGATTTGAAGAAGCGTTTACCGCGCCCGGTGGTTTTCATTTTGTAGGAGCTGCCGAAAAGCTCGCACCCTTCGCGCAGTGCCTTCAAGTCGCGCTCAACCGTCCGCCTTTCGCAGCCGATCTCCTTTGCCAAGTCATCAAGTGAGATCTTCGACTCCCGGTCTTGCAGCCGTTTGATAATTTGCAGTCGCCGTTGCGACACCAACTCTCTGGTATTTTTCACATCCATGCCGGATTGTTTCTCAAACAAACTCACTGGAAGCAAGAGAAATAATAGCTGCCGAGCTACCTCTTTTTCCACGCTCCAAGTGAGCGCACTTGTCGTCGGATATCAAGTTGCATTCAAATGCATACAATATTCCCGTTTAACAAGAGGGGGCACCGAAGGGCCAGGTCGTTTTTTGTCACTTTTACCATGATTGATGAGCATTGAAATTGAATATTGGATTATTTTTTGAAGTAATGTTTAAGGTATCATAAGAGATGCCCGCTTGAACACTGAAGTGCAAGAAAAGTATTGGCATAGTTGCTTTATAGATGAAAAGTGACAAAAAATGGCCTGCCCCCTTCGACTTGCTTCTCCCACGCTCCCGCATCCCGCCCCGCGCACGCAAAGAGCACCCGCCGGCCCACCAAGTCGCAAAACACACTCACGTAACGCCGTCCCTTGCGCGCGCTCATCTCGTCGCAGCCCACGCAGGTCACCCCGCTGAAATCGAGCTTCGGATATGTCGCCGCCACGTGCGCGTGCAGCAGCCGCCACAGCCTCGTGTCATGCTCACCGAGCCGCTGCGCCGTCGCCGCCACCGGCATCTCGCGCAACAGCAGCAGCGCCATCGCCTCGAACGCCTTCGTGAAGTGCTTGCACAGCCCCTGCCAGGACGGTTGCACCCGGTAAACGCTCCCGTCGCGCCGTTGCCCGCGCGGCACCCGGCAGCGCAGCACGCAGCGATGCTCAAAGACGTTCAAATGCCTCCCTCGATCTCCACGGTGTGATCGTAAGGCCGCACCTCCTGCTTTTGCCGGCCAACCTCCTCCTCCCAAAATTTTGGCAGCTCCTCGACCGATAGGCGCACCTCGCCTTCCGTGGCGTCAAACTCGCAGCGGCTCACTCGCCACTCCTCCCCCAATCCCAACATCTGGTGAAACAATGCTTCCGGTGTCATTATCCTTTACACCATTCCATCCCTCATCATGCTTTCCACTCAAAATAGCGAAGAACCATGATTATTCCCATTCCTTGGTCCGGCCTTGCAATTTCCATTATAACATTTCCCGGTGTGATTGTGCATGAGTTCGCCCATAAATTATTATGTCAGGCCACCAATACAAGGATTCGGCGTGTTTGTTATTTTCGGTTCGGCAATCCTGTCGGATTCGTCGAGCATGACGTTCCAACGAATATATGGAAACACATACTAATCGCCTGCGGTCCGCTATTTGTAAACACAACCCTTGGTTTTTTGATCGGACGTCTGACACTTCTTGTAAACACATACAGCAACTTCGGCATGGGATTATTTGTATTCATAAGCTGGCTCGCTGTTTCCGTGGCCATGCACGCATTTCCGAGCATCGGTGACGCATTGGGCATCTGGAACGAACTTTGGAAAAAACCCGCTCCAGTTATCTCCCGAATGGCAGGAACACCGATAGCGATTCTTATTGGAATCGGAGCAATGGGGTCCGTGATATGGCTGGATCTATTTTACGGATTGTGTGTCGTATTTATGTTTCCTAAGTTTTTTTATTAGAAAATTTCCCGAGAATGGATTAAAAATGCAAACTCTCCGCCATCCGCTTTGGTCTTGTCCCCAAACGCCCGCGCTTGCTTCCCTGCCTGCATGACCTCCCGGCAATCCGGCGCTCCCGACACGTCGGCCAAAATCACCTCCGACACCGTCCGCGCCGACTTCAACGATCCCGTCGCCGTCGTTCACTACACCCGCGCCGCGCACAAACTCGGCCTCTGGGAGTCCGAGCGCATTTGCATCGAACGCTTCTTCCCCGACAAAAACGCGCGCCTCCTCGAAGGCGGCTGCGGCGCGGGCCGCGTCACGCTCGGCCTCTGGAAACTCGGCTACCGCCGCATCACCGCGTTCGATTTTGCCGACGAACTTGTCGGGCAGGCCCGTGATCTCGCCGCCCGCCGCGGCGCCGCCGGCATCACCATCCATCACGCCGACGCCACCCGCCTCGGCGAACACCCCGCCTTCGCCGCCCACCTTTCCGCCGCGCCGCCCGCCGCGCCCTCCGCCCCGCCCGTCCCGCCTTTTGACGGCGCGCTCTTCATGTTCAACGGCCTCATGCAAATCCCCGGACGGGAAAACCGTCTCGCCGCGCTCGCCCATCTCCGCGCGCTCTGCCGCCCCGGCGCGCCGCTCCTCATCACCACGCACGACCGCGACGCCACCGTCTTTGAACGCGCCCTCTGGATACCCGAGGCCGAACGCTGGGCCGCCGGCAACCAGGACCCGCGCCTCGTCGAATACGGCGACCGCTATTTCGAGGACCAGCACGGACGCACCTTCATGCACCTGCCCAACCGCGCGGAGATTCTGGCCGATCTCGCCGCCACCGGCTGGGCGCACCGCTACGACGCCCTGCGCCGCGAAATCGCCCGCGAGTCCCGCGCCGTCCGCGATTTCTCCGACGAATGCCGCTTCTGGCACGCCGTCGCGGCATAAATCGCTCTCGTTCTCATTCTCTTGCTCGCTCTCTTTTCCACCTTCGCAATGCTTTCGAGAAAGAGCCAAGGTTCCGGGCAAAACGACAGCCTGCCACGAAACCGATAACAACATTCCCCAAAACACCATGCCCGCCCGGCAACCCCCGCCCCTCTTCATCCTCCCCGGCATGGGCGCCGACGATCGCATGTATCCCGGCCCATGGAAAACCCTGCCCCGCGCCAGCTTCATCAACTGGCCCGCGCATCGCGGTGAAACAACCATCCACGCCATCGCCCGACGCATCATCGAGGAAGCTCCCATCCCGCCTGACGCCATCCTCATTGGCTCCTCGCTTGGCGGCATCGTGGCCTGCGAAATCGCCGGCATCCAATCTTGCCGCCGTCTCATCCTTGTCGGAAGCGCGACCTCCCCGGCTGAAATCAACACGCTCCTCCGCATTCTCCACCCGCTCGCCGCGCTTGCGCCAGTGCCATTCATCCAGATGGCCGCCGGCAAAATTCCCGCCGACCTCACCCGCATGTTTCACGACAGCGAGCCGGCGTTTATCCACGCCATGTGCCATGCCATTTTCCACTGGCCCGGACTCGACCCGCGCCAACCCCGACCCTTTCGCATCCACGGTCGCCACGATCGGGCCATCCCACCGCCAGCCCATGCTGATCACATGCTCAATGCCGGGCACCTTGTCGCCATGACGCATCCCGATGAGTGCGTGCGCCTCATCCGCCGCGTCATCGGATGACTGCCCCGTCAGATAATCGTAATCGTTTTCATTCTCGTTCTCTTTTTGCCCCTCGCCACATTGAGAAAACGAGGAACGGGACTGCTGGACGCCCTTTCACTCTTCTCCTACTTCCCCGCTCGCTCCCCTCCCCATCCACACACACCACACACACATCGCCCCCACCGCGCGGCTTGCCCTAGCCGCGCGCGTCCCGCACACTCGCCGTCCTCATCATCGAAGCAATGCACACGCTCACCGACCGCACTTGGCTCTGGCTGGCCGCCGCGTTTTATCTCGCGGGCTTCGTGCTCGGCAGCGTGTCGGTGCTGCGCGCGCGCCGCCACCCGCGCGCCCTCATGTATGCCATCGTCGCGGGCGGTTTCATCCTCCAGACCCTCGGCCTCTACGCGCGCGGCCTCGCCGTGAAAGGCTGCCCCATCGGCAACACCTTCGAGCTTTTCCAATTCACCGCCTGGTCGGCCATCGCCCTCTACCTCGTCGTCGGCGTGACCTTCCGCCTCAGCCTGCTCGGCTACTTCACCGCCACGCTCGCCACCGTGCTCACCCTCCTCTCGCTCGTCATTCCCGCCTGGGACGCCACCCGCCGCGTCGGCGCGTTTGGCGGGAACCACTGGATCGAATTTCACGCCGCGCTCGCCCTCTTCAGCTACGGCGTGTTCGGCCTGCTCGCGCTCACCTCGATCATGTGGCTGCTTCAATTTTTCAGCCTGAAACAACACCGCCTGCGCGGCATGTTCTCCTTCCTCCCGTCCATCCTCGAACTCGACCACATCAACCTCCGGCTCCTCGCCGCAGGCGTCGTCCTCCTCGGCGCGTCCCTCGCGGTCGGCTCCGTTTACTGGCTCGACGACACCGGCACGGTCAACGCCCCGAAACTCGTCGCGACCGTCGCGGTCTGGGTCGCCTACACTGCCGCGCTTGGCCTCCGCCTCGCCGGACGCCTCATCGCCAAACGCCTCGCGTGGACGTGCATCCTCCTCTTTGCCGCCGCCATCCTGTCTCTCTGGCCCGTCGATTCCAGCCGCCGAAACCTGGCCGCGCCCGCCCGCGCCTCCGAACCCGCGCCAGCGCCAACGACCAGAAGCGCCGGCAACCTGCCGGCGGACGGCCCCCGGCAACGCCCCCGCCACACGCCCACCACCGCCCAAGCCATGCCCACCCCGCCACCGGGTGCCATTCAAACCCAAGCCCCGCCCTCTTTCCTCTTTCCTCCTTCTCCTTATCTTTCTCCTTCTCTTTCTCTTTCTCTTTCTCCTCCGGATGATGCCGCTGGCGGGATAAAGACAAAGACAAAGAGGAAGATAAAGACAAAGAGGAAGATAAAGATAAAGAGGAAAGAGGAAAGAGGGCGGGCAGAGTGTCCTCGCCTTGAATTGCCCCGCTCGACGCCCGCCGCATGAGCACCGAGCCGACAACCGCTCCCGCCGCCCAGCGCCCCGCCGCCCGCCCGACGCCGGCCTCTCCGTCCGCGCCCGCCCCGTCCGCGCCCGCCCTTTTCTGCGTCGGCATCAGCCACCACACCGCGCCCCTCGAACTCCGCGAACACCTCGCGCTCCCCCCCGGCAAACTCGATGCCCTCCACGCCCGCCTCGCCACCATTCCCGGCCTCCGCGAAATCGTCATCCTCAACACCTGCAACCGCGTCGAATTCTACGGCGTAGCCGGCACGCCGGCTTGCAACCCGACAGGTTGCAACCCGCCCGCCGTCGCTGCCATGCCCGCCGCCGCCGAGCCTTCCCCTCCCGTCGCCGCCGCCTCTCCCGCCGCTCCCACCACAGCCGCCCCTCCTGCCACTCTCGCTCCCACTGCTCCCACCGCCGCTGGCAATGGCGAACTGAAATCAAGCGATGCCCCCGTCGCTCTCGCCACCGCCCCTCCCACCCCTCCCGCCACTGACGCCACTCCCGCCACTGACGCTCCCGTCGCCGCCACCGTCGCCGCCGTGCCCGCCGCTACCACCACCGCCGCCCCCCTCGCCGATGCCATCGGACGCCTCGAAGCCGAATTTTGCGCCCTCCAACACATCCCCGCCGAATCCTTCCGCGCCATCCGCCGGCGCGCCCACGGCCCCGACGCGCTCCGCCACCTGCTCGATGTCTCCGCCGGTCTCGATTCGCAGATGCTCGGCGAGACCGAAATCCTCGGCCAGGTGAAGGACGCCTACGCCGCCGCCCAACGCCGCCGCACCGCCGGCCCCGTGCTCAACCGCGTTTTTCAAAAAACCTTCCAGCACGCCAAATACATCCGCACCCACACCGCGATCACCGAAGGCGTCATCAGCACCGCCAACATCGCCGTTGAGCTGGCCCTGAAAATCTTCGGGCGCCTCGACCGCGTCCGCGTCCTTCTTCTCGGCGCCGGCGAGATTGCGGAAAAAAACGCCCGCGCCTTCCAAAGTCGCGGCGCCGTCGCGCTCACCGTCGCCAGCCGCACTTTCGAGCGCGCCCTCGCCCTCGCCCGCCGCTTCCACGGCGCCGCGCTCCCCCTCGAAAACGTCCCCCTCCGCCTCGCCGACTACGACATCGTCGTGTGCTCCACCGCCGCGCCCGGCGCCGTGATCACGCGCGAGACCGCCGCCAGTGCCATGCGCGCCCGCCGGACCCGCCCGCTCTTTTTCATCGACCTCGCGCTCCCCCGCGATGTCGCCCCGTCCGTCGCCGACCTCGAAAACGTCTTCATCTACAATCTCGACGACCTCGCCCGCATCGCCGGCGAAAACCGCGCCGCCCGCGCCGCCGAGGTGGCAAAAGCCAAAGACCTCGCCCGCCAGAAATCCGCCCGCCTCTGGAACCAGATTTCCCGCGCCCCCGCCTCCGCCCCCGCCCTCGCCGCCCCCGCGCCAGCCCCCGGCGTCGTCGCGGTGGACTCCATGAAGCCCGTCTCACAACCTCGCGCGAAAGCCCCCCAGTAAGACGATAAAGCAAAACGGAATTGCGCCAGAAGGCATTTATGCGGCTACAGCTGCCTTGAATTCATAACTGAGGTTACACGCGGCCTCGATCGTAGCGCAGACTTCCAAGTCTACTTCATGCCACGCAAACGCAGCGTGCTCGGCAGATTAGGTTCCGGGCGAAGCGAGAAGCCTGACACCCCGCGCTACGACAACAGCGCATAATTTCAGAGAGTCATACCCTTACCCAGTGAACAGGCCCCTTTAGAAGCAGAGCCATGTAGGGGCTTCGCTTGCGAAGCCCGTTGCTGGTTCACGGCCTTTGCTGGAGCACGGTTATCAAGCCGGGCGTCGCAAGCGACGCCCCGACCAAAGAGTCATTTTCATTGGGAATTGGTATCAGAATCAAAAGGGAGGAGGCAGGTAAAGGGATGAGAAGGAAAAGGGATGAGGAAGGACGCTCGCGCAAGGAGCGGCGGCGTCCCGCCGCCGGACGAGGCAAAGCCTCGCCCGTTTGCAAAGGATCGCGCGAAAGCCCGCGTGGGAACGTGGGAACGGTGGTGTGGGTGGGCGGGGGAGGGAGGGACAGGCGCTCGCGTTGCTCGCGTCCGGAGGCGAGACGCCGCCGCTCCTTGCGCGAGCGCCTTGGTGTGACCCCGCTTTGAATCATGCATGCCCAAGGGTATGGGTCGAAGCGAGCCGGCGGTCTTGATGCGATTCCCTCAACCGCACCCAGAGGCATGGGATATAACTGCTCTACTTTGTTAACCGAGGCTAACGCAAGGCAGCGCGGCCCGTATGGCCATGCGATTCGGTTGGCACGAGCGGTTCGTGTGCCATGCGGTTCGGGTGACACAAGCGGTTCGAATGGCACGGGCGACTCGCCCGTGGGATTGCGTGGCACGGGTGCCTCCGCCCGTGGACGGCGCTCCGCGCCGCAAACCTCCCTAACACATGGGCGAGTCGCCCATGCTACGCAATCCCACCTCCCTAACTCATGGGCGCGGATGCCCATGCCACTCGACCCCGCAGGCCGTCCGCGCAATCTCAGTGACATCGGTTAAAACTTAAACTGGCGGCGCGTCCGCCTTGGGCCATGCTGGCGCGCAACCGTCATGCTCTTCGATCCTTCCAAACTGCTCCTCATCGCGGGCCCGTGCTCGCTCGAAAACGAAACCCTCTGCCGCGCCGTCGCCGCCGGACTGACGCGCATCCGCGACGCGCAGCCGGATTTGCGCATCGTCTTCAAAGGCTCCTTCGACAAGGCCAACCGCACCTCGCTCGCCGGACCGCGCGGCCCCGGCATCGACGAAGGCTTGCGGCTGCTCGCGATGGTGAAGCGCGAATACGGGTTTCCCGTGCTGACCGACATCCACGAAGTCGCGCAGGCGCGTCCGGTGGCGGCGGTGTGCGACGTGTTGCAGATCCCCGCGTTTCTCTGCCGGCAGACGGACTTGCTGATGGCGGCGGCCTCGACGGGGCGCGTCGTCAACGTGAAGAAAGGCCAGTTTTTGTCCCCCCGGGAAATGGCCCACGTCACCGGCAAGCTGCGCGGCGACGGCGCGGCGGAATCCGAGGTGTGGCAGACGGAGCGCGGCACGACCTTCGGCTACCAGAACCTGGTCGTGGACATGCGCTCGTTCGCGATCATGAAAACCAACGGCTTCCCCGCCATCTTCGACGCCACGCACAGCGTGCAACTCCCCGGCGCCGCCGGCGGCAGGAGCGGCGGGCAACGCGAATTTGTGCCGCCGCTGGCCTGCGCCGCGCTCGCTGCCGGCGCGGACGGGTTGTTCATCGAAACGCACCCCCGGCCCGACGAGGCGATCAGCGACGGGCCGAACATGGTGCCGCTGGAAGAGCTTCCCGCGTTGCTGGAAAAATGCGTGCGGGTCTGGAAGGCCGTCCGGCGCGGGGAATAATGTCCGCGCAATCGTTCTCGTTCTCGTTCTCTTACTCGTTCTCGTTCTCTCAGCTTTCGTTTTCTCCGACAACGAGAACGAGTAAGAGAACGAGAACGATTGCGATTATTATCCGAACAATTCCCTCATCCGTTCCGTGAACGCCGGCGGCGGGCGCACGGGGCGGCCCTGTTTGTCTATAAAAGCGTGCCGGGTGTGCGCCGTGACGAGAAGCGCGTCGCCGTTATACACTTCGTAGTCGAGGCGAATGCGCAGGCCGGGCTTTTCGCGCAGCGTGGTCACGATGGTCACTGTGTCATCATAAAACGCGGGACGGTGAAATTTGATTGCGACCTCGATGACGGGCAGGCGATAGCCTTCGGCCTCAAGCTGGCGGTAAACGATGCCCTGCTCCTTGAGCAACAGGGTGCGCCCGACCTCGAACCAAGGCAGGTAGCTGCCGTGGTAAACGATGCCCATCATGTCGGTCTCGGCGTAGCGGACGGAAATCTGTGTGCGGGATTGGATCATGGTGAATGCCTTGAAACTGTCCGCGTCCG
>JAIRTK010000013.1 GCA_031254955.1 Opitutaceae bacterium | reverse complement strand
TCAGGCGAATCGAATCATTGCTGGAGGAAATTCGATTTCATTTTTGCGACGTTTTTCTGATTACCCATTCATGGAACTTACGAGCACATGGACAGATGCGGCTACAGGAGGTGGTGACTTCAGGATGTATGTTGTCCAAACTGTTCCGAAAGTCATCCAACGTTGCCTGTTAATGACGACCTCGCCCGGCGACCTTGTTTTGGACCCGACGTGCGGGAGCGGCACCACCGCCTATGTTGCGGAGCAATGGGGGCGGCGGTGGATTACGATTGATACTTCCCGCGTCGCCATCGCGATTGCGCGGCAGCGGCTGCTGACGGCGTGCTTCGACACCTACAAGACCCGCGACCCGTCCGCCGGCGCCGACCCGAACGCACCGCAAAATCCGGCGTTCGGTTTTTATTACAAGACGGTGCCGCACATCACCCTGAAAAGCATCGCCCAAAACAAGGCGCTCGATGCCATCTTCGCCAAACACGAGCCAATCCTCGCGGAAAAACTGGCGGCGTTGAACGCGGCGCTTGGTAGGGCGGTTTCGCCGAAACCGCCGCGAGAGGGCAATGGTGGCAATCACGGGAACGGCGGTCTCGGCGAGACCGCCCTACCTGCAAAACTCGTTGCCAAACTCCTCGCGAAAGTTGCCGCCGAAAAATGGTCGTCCGTCACCGAGGCGGACAAGCGGCGGTGGATTCTGCCGGGGACGGACGGCAACTTGTTCCAAGCAGCGGCAACGGCGAAAACGCTCTCGGCCAAACAAGTCGCCGAACTCCGCGCTTTCGCGGCTTCGCGTGAAAAAGAATGGCAGCCGTGGCAGGCGCCGTTTGACAGCGACCCGGACTGGCCGGCGGAGTTGCGCGACGCGCTTGCCGCCTACCGCGCCGCGTGGCGGGCGAAGATGGACGAGGTGAACGCCGCCATCGCCGCCAACGCCGAGCAAGAGGAACTGGTTGACCAGCCGGAGGCGTTGCGTGGCGTCGCGCGCGTAAGCGGGCCGTTCACGGTGGAAAGCATGAGGCCGCCGGAAACGTCGCTGAAAGGCGGCGCGGGCGACAATGAGGAAACACCGATTGACGGTGCGCCGGACCAGTTGCCGGAGACCTTTGAGGCGACCGAGACGCCGGAGCGCGATTCGGCCAACGCGGCCTCGCACATCGAGCGGATGCTCGGCTGGCTGCGTCACGACGGCGTGACGTTTCTGGGCAACAAGCACGCGGCATTCGCGCGGCTCGACGCGGTGGACGGCTGTTTTCTGCACGGCGAGGGGGAGATTGCGGCGGACGGAGGCGAACCGCGCCGCGCGGCGGTGGTCATCGGGCCGGAGTTCGGGAGCGTGACGAGTTATCAGGTGGAAAACGCGCTGCGCGACGCCTTCCGTCGCGGCTACGACGATTTGATCTTCGCCGGGTTTTCCTTCGACGCGCAGGCGCAGGAAACCATCGCGGCGGAAAACGAGCGCAAGGGCGCGAAGATGCGCATCCACATGGCGCAAATCCGCCCCGACGTGGGCATGGAGGACTTGCTCAAGAAGACGAACAAGGTGGAGCAAATCTTCACGGTGTTCGGCCAGCCGCGCACCAGCGTGCGGCAGGTTGCCCAAGGTGGGGACGGCTCGCCGAGCCGTCCGCAAAACGCCACGGACGGGGGCGGCGGTTTCGGCGAAACCGCCCTACCGGAATACATCGTCCGCATGGAAGGCGTTGACCTCTACAACCCCGTGACGAACGCGCTGGACGCGACGGGCGCGGACAGGGTGGCGGCGTGGTTCGTGGACACCGATTACGACGGGAAAGTGTTCTGCGTGTGCCAGGCGTTTTTCCCGGACAAGACGGCGTGGGACAAAATCGCGCGGGCGTTGAAGACGGGGCTGGAGCCGGGGGCGTTCGCGGCGCTGTCGGGGACGGAGAGCCTGCCGTTCAAGCCCGGCCCGCGCGGGCGCGTGGCGGTGAAGGTGATTGACCCGCGCGGCAACGAGGTGATGCGCGTGCATTCGCTCGACACGGATTACTCGAAAGGAGAGGAGAATTGACAAAACAGACGCGTCGAAAGAAAGTAATGAAGTAAGGAAGAAAGGAATCATTATGATCGCAACACTCACCAGCAAAAACCAACTCACGCTTCCCAAGGCCATCGCGGGACGTTTCGCGGGCGTCCGGCTTTTCAATGTCGGGGAGGAAAACGGACGGATTATCCTGGAGCCACTCAACCCTGTGCCGCTTGGCGCGGTGCGCGGGAAACTGGAGGCGCTCGGCATCACCGAGGACGACGTGAAGGAGGCCGTGTCATGGGCGCGAAAAAAGCAGGCATGAAAAAAACGCCGCCGCGCGTCGTGCTTGACACGAACGTCGTGCTGTCCGCGCTGCTGTTTCGCTCGGGGCGCGTGAGTTGGCTGGTCGGGGCGTGGCAAAACGGGCGGCTCGCGCCGCTGGCATCGCGGGAGAGCGTGACGGAGTTGCTGCGCGTGCTGGCGTATCCGAAATTTGGCTTGGACGAGTGGGAGCGACAGGCGGTTCTCGGCGCCTATTTGCCCCATGCCGAAACGACCGACGTGCCGAAAAAAATGGCGAAACTGCCCGAGTGTCGCGACGCGGACGACGTGAAGTTCCTCGCGCTGGCGCGGGCGGGGAAGGCGGATTATCTGGTGACGGGCGACGCCGACCTGCTCGCGGTTTCCGGTTTCAAGGACTGCCCCATCCTGACGCCGGAGACATTCCGGGAAATTTTTGAGAAAGCAAACTAACATGGCCCGCGCACGCACCACATCCATTTCCCCCGAGGCCGAGTTGCCGATTCAGGCGCCGGTGGAGGAGCCGATCATCAACAGCCCGTTCGAGGAGCCGAAACAGTTTTGGGCCTACGACAAGACCGGGCACGCCAACAAAATGGACGGGCGGCGCGGCGCCGCGTATTTCTGGACGACGCAGCGCGTGACGACCGGGCAGGAGTCGCTGGAAGGCATCGCAAGCGATTACGGCAGCGAGCCGCTGGCGCTCGTGAACGCGCTGCGCAAGGACGTGAAACGCTGGCGCGAGAGCGGTTATGAGAACGCGACAAAAACAACGCGACGGCTGTTCGAGCACTGGCGCGACGACGCGCGAAAGGAGCGCGGGGCGCGGCGGTTTTTCTTCTGCCAGTTGGAGGCGGTGGAGACGGTGGTTTATCTCAACGAAATCCTGGCGTCGGGGCGGCGGACGCGCTGGAAGCCGGAGGTGTCGGCGGAGGATTTCGCCGCGCTCATCGCCGGTGACAAGCCGCCGCTGGCGGCGGGCATGAGCGACGCGTTTTTCCCGATGCTGCGCGACGGCGACTTGACGCGCCTCGGCTGCAAGATGGCGACCGGCAGCGGAAAAACGGTCGTGATGGCGATGCTGCTCGCGTGGGCGTTTTGCAATCGCGGCGCGGTGCCGGGCGACACGCGGTTTCCCTCGGCGGCGCTGGTGTGCTGCCCGAACCTGACCGTGAAGGAGCGGCTGCAAGTGCTGCGGACGGACGGCGACCCGGAGAAAAGTTATTTCGCGCAATTCGACATCGTGCCGCCGGCGCTGCGCGGGCACTTGCAGGCGGGGCGCGTGCTCGTCACGAACTGGCACGCCTTCGCGCCGGAGAGCGAGCACGCGGAGGGCGGGAAAAATTACGCGGTCATCAACAAGGGCGCGGAGGGGCCGGACGCCTTCGCGCGGCGCGTGCTGCGCGAACTTTACGGGCGCGGCGAATTGCTCGTGCTGAACGACGAGGCGCACCACGCCTACCGTCCCGCGCCGCCGGAAAAGGCGGTGCGGGCGTTGAAGAAAAAGAAGGGCGCGGAGGCCGCGTTCGGCGAGGCGAGCGAGGAGGACAACGCGGAGGCGACGGTGTGGGTCGAGGGGCTGGACAAACTCAAGGCGTCCGTCGGCGTGAGGTGCTGCGTGGACTTGTCGGCGACGCCGTTCTACCTCGCGGGCAGCGGGCACGTGGAGGGTTCGCCGTTTCCGTGGCTCGTGAGCGACTTCGGGCTGGTGGACGCGATTGAGAGCGGCATCACGAAAATTCCGCGCATCCCCGTGGCCGACACCACCGGGCGGCCAGACCCGCAGTTTTTCAAACTCTGGGAGGACATCCGCCGGCGGCTGAAGGCGCTCGGCGACGCGAATTTTGACCGCGGCAAGCCGAAGCCGGAGCCGGCGTGGCGCGAGGCGCAGGCGGCGTTCAACACGCTCGCCTCGCAGTGGAAGCAGCGTTTCGAGCAGCACGGCGCGGCGAGGCCGGGGCAGAACTTCATCCCGCCGGTGCTCATCGTCGTCTGCGACAACACGGATTTGGCGCAGGTGGTTTTCGAGCACATCTCCGGAGAGCGCGTCGAGGAAATCGAGGGGACCGACGACGACGGCAAAACCACGACGCGCAAGGAGCGGCGTTTCAGCGCGGCGGGAGTGCCCTTCCGCGAACTGGCGAACTCGCCGGAGAAAACGGTGACGCTGCGCATTGACAGCAAACTGCTCGCCGAGGCGGACGCGGGCGGGGCGGGAGGCGGCAGGTTGAAGGAGGCGGAGCGGTTGCGCGAACTCATCGCCAGCGTCGGCAAGCCCGGCACCGCCGGCGAGCACGTGCGCTGCGTCGTCTCCGTGCAAATGCTCACCGAGGGCTGGGACGCCAGCAACGTCACGCAAATCCTCGGGCTGCGGGCGTTCGGCAGCCAGTTGCTGTGCGAGCAAGTCGTCGGGCGCGGGCTGCGGCGCATCAGTTATGACGTCGAGCAAAACGCCGCTGGCGAAGAGCGTTTGCGCCCGGAATATGTGGACGTTTACGGGATTCCGTTCTCGCTGATCCCCTTCAAGGGGCGCGAAACGAAGGCGGCGCCGCCAGACGATACGCCCGTCACGCGCATTTCCGCGCTGCCGGAGCGGGCGGCGTTTGAACTGCGTTTCCCGAACGTGGACGGCTATGTGCTCGAACTGCGCCAGCACAAAATCCGCTGCGATGTCGCGAAAGTGGAGGCGCTGGAAATCAAGCCGACCACCGTGCCGACGCAGGTGTTTGTGCAGCCGCAGGTCGGCATCAAGGAGGGCGCGTTGATGAGCGGCGCGTTCGAGACGGTGCGCCAGACGCGCGAGGAATTTTACCGGCAGCAGCATTTTCAAACGGTGCTGTTTGAAATCACGCGGCGGCTGGTCTCGCGGCTGACGGACTCGCAGGGCGGCGCGGAGGCGAAACTCAAAAACCACGCGCGGCACCAGTTGTTTCCGCAGGTGCTGGCGATTGTGGAAAATTACGCGGAGCGGCGCGTGCGCTGGAATGGCTGCGACCGGCGCGAACTGGCGCTGGAAACCTACACGCAAAAACTCGTGGGCCTGCTGGCGGACGCCATCGAGCCGGACGAGTCGGGCGGCGAGCCGCCGCTGCTGCCGGTCATCAACCGCTTCCACCCAAGCGGCACAACGGCGGACGTGAGTTTCACGACGAAACGCCCGTGCCACCCGACGCTGAAAAGCCACATCGACGCCGTGGTGCTCGACACCGACACGTGGGAGCGCTCGGTGGCGTTTCAGTTGGAGGCGAGCGACGCGGTGATGTTTTACGCGCGCAACGATCATCTCGGGTTGGAGGTGCCGTATGAGTTTCTCGGCGTGTCGCACAAATTTTTGCCGGACTTCGTGGCGCGGCTGGCAAGCGGCGTGAACCTGTTGCTGGAGGTGAAGGGTTACGAGGGCGAGGAGGAGAAGGCGAAACACCAAGCCGCGAAGCGTTGGGTGAGCGCCGTGAACAACTGGGGGCGCCTGGGTCGCTGGGCGTTTCACGTCTGCAAAAACCCGGACACGCTGCGGACGGAGGTGGAGTATTTGAACGGCCAGGGATGAGAATCGGGGCGCGGTCGTCCTTTTCCCTCCTATTTTTCGTTTTTCTTTCCTCCTTTCCCAAAACTATTTCCCCGGCCCGTGCGCACGCTTGCGCGGCAGGTGTTTTTGATATTCAAAAAAATATCCGCGCTGTCGGAGTTTTTCGCCGGGGGCGCGCGCGACGTATACCTCCCTGCCCGTGTAGGGATCGATGCCGCTGTGGTAAATCGCGGAGTCGAGCGTCATCGGCGTGGGCGTGAAATCCTGCACTTGCTCAAGCTTGTAGCCGAGACGCTTCAGGTCGGTCGAAAGCGCCCGCATGTCCTCCTCGCGGCAATACGGCAGGCTGGAAATAAAATAGGGGACGAGTTGCTGGCGCAGGTCCTCTTTTTCGTTGATGTCGTCAAAGGCGGCCTTGAACGCCTCGAACATCGCGAAGCCCGGCTTGCGGATGTGCGCCAGGATGTGCGGCGCGCTGTGCTCGGGCGCGACTTTCAACCGCCCGGAAACGTGGTGGCGCACGAGTTGCTCGAAATACGTCCGCCCGTCGGGCGAGCGGAAATCGCCGGTCTTGTCATCGAGAAAAATGTCGTAGCGGATGCCGCTGCCGACGAAGGCGCGTTTCACCTTCGGATGCGCGAGGACTTTCCGGTAAAGCGCGGTGAGCCGGGTGAGGTCGGTGTCGAGGTTGCGGCACACGCGCGGGTGCAGGCACGACGGGCGGCGGCAGCGCGCGCAGACGGTTTCGTCGCGTCCGCGCAAGCCATACATGTTGGCCGAGGGGCCGCCGAGGTCGCTAATGTTGCCCTTGAAATCCGGCATGGCCGCGACGCGATCGACTTCGCGCAGGATCGAGGCCTCCGTGCGCGATGAGATGAATTTCCCTTGGTGCGCGGAGATGGTGCAGAAACTGCATCCGCCAAAACAGCCGCGATGCATCGTGATCGAGTGGCGGATCATCTCGTAGGCCGGAATGCGGCGGCCTTTGTAGCGCGGATGCGGAAGGCGCGTGTAGGGGAGGTCGAAGGACGCGTCGGTCTCGGCGGGCGTGAGGCAGGGATGCGGCGGATTGACCACGATGGCGCGGTCGCCGACCGGCTCAACCAGCGTGGCGGCGGCGGCGCGGTTGGACTCTTCCTCGATGCGGCGGAAATTGGCGGCGAACTTGCGCCGGTCGGCGAGGCAGTCCTCGTAGGCATGCAGCAGGACCGCGGAGGACGGCGCGGCTGCAGGGGCTTCGCTTGCGAAGCCCGTTCGCGTGCGATTTTGGACATCGAGCGTGTTTCCCGCCCGCTCTGCCGCCGGCGTGGTGTTTTCATTTTTTGCAACCGCTCCGCCGACGGGCTTCGCAAGCGAGGCCCCTGCATCGCGCGGCGCGAGGAAGGCGGTTTGCCTGATGTCGGCGAGCGCTCCCGCCGGTTCGCCGGCGGCGAGGCGCGCGGCGATTTCGCAAACCGGCTTTTCGCCCGCCCCGTAAACGAGCAAATCGGCGCCGCTCTCGACCAGGATGCCGGGCTTCAGCGTGTCGGACCAGTAATCGTAATGCGTGAGTCGCCGCAGCGACGCCTCGATGCCCCCGAGGACAACGGGCGCGCCTGGGAAAAGCCGCTTGAGTATCCGCGTGTAAACCGTGACCGCGTAGTCGGGCCGCGCCCCGGCGCGCGCGTCCGCCGTGTAGGCGTCGTCGCTGCGCAGGCGGCGGTTGGCGGTGTAGTGATTCACCATGCTGTCCATGCAGCCGGCGGAAACGCCGAAGAAGAGCCGCGGCGCGCCGAGCTTGCGGAAGTCGCGCAAGTCGTCGCGCCAGTTGGGCTGCGGCACGATCGCGACGCGCCAGCCGCGCGCCTCCAGCACGCGACCGATCACCGCCGCGCCAAACGACGGGTGGTCCACGTAAGCGTCGCCCGTGAACAAAATGATGTCCGCGCGCTCCCAGCCGCGCGCGTCGAGTTCCTTTTTCGACGTGGGCAAAAACGCGCGCGGATCGGCGGGCGCTGGCAAGCGTGCGGTGCGGGCGGACGCGGACATGGCCGGCCATCCTGCCCGCCGCGAAAGCGGATGTGAAACACGAAAAACACCGCCCCTCCCGCCCCCAAAAAATCGTTCTCTTTCTCGTTCTCGTTCTCGTTCTCTTTTTTATTCTCTTTTTTGTTTTCGTTCTCTTTTTGGTTTTCGTTTTTGTTTTCGTCATGCTTCGAGAACGAGAAAGAGAACGAGAATGAGAACGAGAACGATTGTGTGAGGGGGAGGAATACTCTCCCCTTGCCTGTCCCGCCGCCCGCCGCCTAAATCGCTGTTTCCCGCACATCCGCCGACTCACCACCGCATGTCCGCCCACCGAAACGCGCCCCCCCGAAACGCCGCCGCCGTGCCCGCCGCCACGCCCGCCGCCGTGCCCGCGCACGTCGCCATCATCATGGACGGCAACGGCCGCTGGGCGCAGCAACGCGGCCTGCCGCGCCTCGAAGGCCACCGGCGCGGCTCGCGCACCGTGCGCGCGATCACCACGGCGGCATTCGAACTCGGCGTGCGCTACCTGACGCTCTACGCCTTCTCCGCCGAAAACTGGAACCGCCCGCGGGACGAAGTCGGCGGCCTCATGCGCCTGCTCGAAATTTTCCTCAGACGCGAACTTGCCACGCTCCGCAAAAACCAAATCCGCCTCCTCACCATCGGACGCTCCGACGCGCTCCCCGCCCCGGTGCGCAGGCAACTCGCCGCGACCATCGCCGCCACCGCCGCGCACACGCGCGGCACGCTCGTCCTCGCGCTCAACTACGGCTCCCGCGACGAAATCGCCGACGCCGCCAACGCCTACGCCGCCGCCGTCGCCGCCGGACGCGAACCCCCAGGCGGCTGCACCTGGGAAACCTTCGCGCGCTACCTGCACACCGCCGCCATCCCCGACCCCGACCTCGTCATCCGCACCTCCGGCGAGTCGCGCGTGAGCAATTTCCTCCTCATGCAAAGCGCCTACGCCGAATTCATTTTCACCCCCGTCCTCTGGCCCGACTTCACCAAGGAAAACTTGGCCGCCGCCCTCGAAACCTACGCCCGGCGCGAACGCCGCTTCGGCCTCACCAGCGAACAGATGAAAGAAAAATTAGAAATTAGAAATTAGGATTTAGAATTTAAGCATTAAAAACGCCCAAGCCGCCTCATTCCCATCCGCATTTCACGCCGCCACCCCGCTCTCATTTTCCAAATCCTAAATTCCAATTTCTAATTCCTAATTTTTCCCCGTGCCCGTCCTCCTCAAACGCACCCTCAGCACGCTCGTCCTCTGGACGATTGTGTTTACCCTGCTTTATTATCTCGGCGCCACCGGCGCGGTCTGGCTCGTCGCCCTCATGACCGCGCTCACGCTCCATGAGTTCGACGCCCTCATGCGCGGCAGCGGCTGCCGGCCCTTCGGCAAACTCAACATCCTCCTGGGCGCGGCGATCATTCTCGTCCCCTGGTATCTGCCGCGCCTCGCCGCCGGCACCGCCGCCGCCGCTCTCGACACCGCCGACCTCCTGGCGCTCGGGATCATCGTCGCCTCCATTCGCATCCTCGCCGAACGCGACTCCACCAACCGCGTCGAGACGCTCGCCGCGACCCTCTTCGGCCTCGCCTATGTGCCGCTCATGTTCCAATTCTTCGTGCGCGTCATCGCCGCGCACACCGGCGCGCCGCATTCCCACACCGGCGTCCTCTTTTTCCTCTGGATCATCATCGCCTCGAAACTCTGCGACACCGGCGCGCTCCTCACCGGCATGGCCCTCGGGAAACACAAGATGACGCCCGTCATCAGCCCGAAAAAAACCTGGGAGGGCGCCTGCGGCGGCCTGCTCACCTCCGCGCTCATCAGCGCGGCCTTTGCCGCGCTCTTCCGCGCGTGGCTGCCCGCCGGCTTTACCCCGCTCTTTGCCGCGCTCAGCGCGCTCCCCATCGCCGCCCTCGGCATCGTGGCCGACCTCGTGGAATCCATCATCAAACGCCGCGCCAACATCAAAGACTCCGGCGCCACCATCCCCGGCATCGGCGGCATGTTCGATGTCACCGACAGCCTCATCCTCACCGCCCCGGCTGCGTATTGGCTGCTAAAGCTGATATGACCCCGCGCGCGCTGCCTCAAAAAATCGTTCTCATTCTCTTACTCTTACTCGTTCTCGAAACATGACGAAAACCAAAAGAGAACGAGAACGAGTAAGAGAACGAGAACGATAAAAGGCGGCAACCAACCCCATTCCGATGCCCGCAATCCGCAATCCGCAATCCGCATTTTCCCCGCGCCGCCGCGTCGCCCTCCTCGGCGCCACCGGCTCCATCGGACGGAGCACGCTGCGCGTCATCGCCGCGCACCCGGACAAACTCGAACTCGTTTCCATCGCCGCGCACTCCAACTGGGAAAAACTCGCCGCCATCGCCGCCGAGTTTCGCGTGCCCCGCGTGGCCATCCACGACGAAACCGCCTTCGAGTCCGCCCGCGCCTCGGACGCCTTTCCGCCCGGCACCGAACTCCTCCCCGGTCCCGGCGGCCTCGTCGAACTCGCGCGCGCGCCCGAAGCCGGCACCGTCCTCGTCGCCATCACCGGCACCGCCGGCCTGCGCCCCGCGCTCGCCGCCATCGAGTCGGGCAAAACCCTCGCCCTCGCCAGCAAGGAAATTCTCGTCCTCGCCGGCGCCTTCGTGATGGACGCCGCCCGCCGCCACGGCGCGCGTCTGCTCCCCGTGGACAGCGAGCACAACGCCGTTTTCCAATGCCTCGAAGGCCGCCCCGCCACCGAGGTCGCCCGCGTCATCCTCACCGCCAGCGGCGGCGCGTTTCGCGACTGGCCCGCCGACGCGCTCGCCCGCGCCACGCCCGCCGACGCGCTCCGCCATCCGAATTGGACGATGGGGCCGAAAATCACCGTCGATTCCGCCACGCTCGCGAACAAAGGACTTGAGCTTATCGAAGCCCGGATCCTCTTCGGCCTAAGCCCCGGCCAGTGCCGCGCCGTGCTTCATCCGCAAAGCATCGTGCACGCCCTCGTCGAGTTCACCGACGGCGCCATGCTCGCGCAACTCTGCCCGCCCTCCATGACCTTTCCCATCCAGCACGCCCTCCTCCACCCGCTTCGCGCCCCCGGCCCCGAATCCGCGCTCGACCTCGAAAAACTCCTCTCCCTCGAATTTCGCCCCGTTGACGAAACCCGTTACCCCATGCTGGCGCTCGCCCGGCAGGCCATGAGCGCCGGCGGCGCGGCCCCCGCCATCTACAACGCCGCCAACGAAGTCGCCGTCGCCGCGTTTTTGGCCGAAAAGCTTCCGTTCACAGCCATTCCGTCCGTCGTCGAGAAAACCCTGCAAACCCTCCCCGCGACCGTCCCGGAAACTCTGGACGAAGTCCTCGCCACCGACGCCGCCGCCCGCCGCGTGGCGGCGGACGCGCTTCCATAAAAATTCCGCTTTATCCCGAATCCCCGAAAGACTCCGAATGCGATCGCCGATTCGCGCGGCAGGGCACGACCTTCCGGGATTTCTGGATTTGCCCTCTGCCTATATCACCCGCGCCCAAAGCACCTTCAGGTAGCGGCTCTCAAGGCAGTTCGAATAAACCGGATGATCCGCGCCGGGGCCGGTGCGGTCGAAAAATTGCAGGCGGCGCTGCTGGCGATGGGCCGCCTTGATGACGTGCTGCTCGAAATCCTCCAAACTCAGCAAACCCGAGCACGAACAGGTCACGAACACGCCGCCCGGTTTCACGAGGCTGATGGCAAGCTGGTTGAGGTCCTCGTATTTCTTCCGCCCCTCATGGTTGCCCGGCGCCTCGCGCGTGAAGATGAATTTCGGCGGATCGAGCACCACCACGTCCCATTGCCCGCCGTTGGCCTGCATTTGCCGCGCGTAGGCAAACGCGTCGGCATGCACGAATTTCAAGCGCGCCTGGTTCAGGTTGGCGTTGCGTCTCGCCTGCGCGATGACGGCCTCGTCGAGGTCCACGCCCGTCACCTCGTCCGCGCCGCCGAGCACTTTTGCGCAAAGCGAAAACCCGCCCGTGTAACAGCACAAGTCGAGCACGCGCGCCCCCCGCGTGAAACGCGCCACCGCGCGGCGGTTCTCGCGCTGGTCGCAGAAAAACCCGGTTTTGTGCCCCCCGGCAAAATCGACCTCGTAGCGCACGCCGTGCTCGCGGATTTTCACCAGCCGGGGCGCGGCGGCGTTGGTTTCCTTGAAGACGGACGGCTTGATGCCCTCCAGGCTGCCGAGATCGTGATCGACCTGCACGCGAGCAAATTTTGTGCCCGCCAGCTCGTGCAACAACGGCAGCCAGCCGGACAGGCGCTGCGCCATGCCGAGGCTGTAAACCTCGCACAACAACGTGTCGCCGTAACGGTCGATGGTCAGCCCGCTAAGCCCGTCGCCGTCGGAGCCGATCAGCCGGTAGGCGTCGGTGTCCGCGTCGAGCTTGAACACATCGCGCCGCAACGCCGCCGCGCGCCGGATGGCCCGCTCGAAATACGCCTCGCCCAGCTCCGCCTC
>JAIRTK010000305.1 GCA_031254955.1 Opitutaceae bacterium | reverse complement strand
CGCGGTGCGCGGCGGTTTTATTATTGCGGGTTTCATGGCGTGGTTTCCTTTGCGGTTGAAGCGCGGGGGCGCGGGGCATGGGCGGCGGGATGTTATCCGCGCGATTTCCGGGCTTTCGCGCGGCGGGCGAGGCCGGCGGCGCCGGCTAGGATGGCGAAGAGGAGCAGGAGGGCGAGGTCCGTGGACTCCAGCGCGCCGCCTCCGCCGCCGCCGAAACCACGGGAGCGGCTGATGTGGGGGGCGGGCGCGGAGTAAGCGGGTTGGTTCGCGTCAACCTGGTAGTTGGTCGCGGCGGTTTGCGCGCGGGCGCTTTGGGCGGCGCGTTCGTGGGCGGCGCGGTCGCGGTTTTTGCGTTCGATGCCGCGGGCGTCGTGGGTGGCGTCGTCGAGCACGACCATCGCGGTGTGGTCGGTGACGAGCTGGTAGGCGACGCCGAGGTTCGTGATGGCGTCTTTCGCCTCGGCGGCGGGGGTCTGGCCGAGGGTTTCCTTCAGCTCGATTTGTTCGATTTGGGCGAAGGCCCAGAGGCGTTCGAGTTCGGGATTGGCGGTGTCGGTTTCGGGGAAGTCGAAGGTGGTGGTGTAGGTTTTGTCCTCGCCGGTGAGGCGGGCGTGGAGGGTGAGGGTGGCCTTGCCGGGTTTGTCGTAGCGTCCGAAGAGGACGAGTTGCTGGCCGTGGTAGATTTTTTGCGGGTTGTCGCCGGTGAGGTCGGTGGTGTGGACGCCGGAGAATTTGAAGGTGGCGTGGTGGAGGGATTCGTGGGTGATTTTGGATTTGGCGAGGAGGAGCTGGCCGACGATGTCGTCGTCGTTGGAGACGCCGGCGTAGAAGCCGCCGGTGGCGTCGGCCAGGGCGCGCATGAGGGGCCAGTTGGCGGAGTTGCCCATGAGGAAGCCGAAGAAGCGGATGTCGTGCTGCTTGAGGAGGGCGTGGAAGGCGCGCGGGTCAACGATGCCTTGGTTGGTCACGCCGTCGGTGACGAGGACGAGCGAGGTGGCGCGGTCGGCGTCGAGGTGGGTGAGCGCGACTTGCAGGCCGGCGTAGATGTTGGTGCCGCCGGAGGGCGCGAGGGAGCGGACGAGGGTGATGGCGTGGCGGACGTTGTCGGGCGTGGCGGGTGTCCAGGGGAGGAGTTCGCGGGCGTTGTTGTTGAAGGTGACGATGCGGAAACGGTCGCCGGGGGACATCTTGCCGAGGGCTTGGGTGATGGCGTTGGCGAGGGTGGCGATTTTGCCGTGCATGGAGCCGGAGACATCGAGCACGTAGGTGTAGTCGGCGCCGCGGGTGATGGGCTGGAGGTCGAGGCCGGGCGTGACGACGGCCATGAAGGTGCCGGGCTTGCCGGGCGCGGCGCGGTAGGGGATGACTTCGACGCGTCCGGGGAGGTCGGCGGCGAGGCGGTAGTAGAGCACGAAGTCGCGGGCGAGTTTCGCGCCGGCGCGGTCGAGCGCGAGCCGGTGGTGGCCTGTATCCAGTTTTTGGATGACGGCTTCATTCTCGAAGCCCGGCGCGCGGAGGTCGTCAACGGGCCAGGCGGATTTCAACTCGACGTTGATGGAGAGGCGACCTTCGACTTGGGTGTTGGCGGGCTGCCAGAAATGCTGCGCGAGGTCGTCGGTGCCGCCTTCCTCAAGCGGGTAGAGGTAGCGGCCGACGCCGGTGTCGATTTCGAGCGGCTGGTAGTAAACGAAACGCAGCCGGGTCTCGGCGCCGGCGCGGACGGGCGAGACGCGGAATTCGTAGGTCTGGAAGGTGTTTTTGGTGGCGAGGCCGGCGTCGTTGCCGCGGGATTTTTCCTCGTTGTAGAGGGTCTCGGCCTCGGCGCGCGGGAGCACTTCGCCGTTCAGCGTTTTTTCGCCGGTCTGGATGGTGACTTCGGAGAGGCTGGCGCTTTTCGGCACGGGAAAGGCGTAAACGGCCTCGAGGTCGGCGGCGTTGGGGTTGAAAAAGGTCTGGAGGACTTCGGTCTGGGCGAAGCCGTTGTTGATGGTGACGTTGACCTGATGGTCGCGAATCTGGATCGGGGCGTCGGGCGAGCCGGCGGGCGTGAGGGTGCCGGCGGCATGGAGGCCGGTCATCACGCCGAGCAGCGAGAGCATGGAGGCGAGCGCGGCGAGCAAGGCGAACCAGCGCAACGCGCGGCGGGCACGGACGAGGGTGAGGGCATAAGCACGGGATGTGGTTTTCATGACATCCGCCCATAATGCCGGAACCATGCCAGCAAAAATCAATTAAACTTAATTTATTTACATACAATAGGATATGAATAAGGCCGATGCATTTTCCATAGGAATGATTGACAAAATATGCCAATGGACTGTCATTTTTTGATTACAAATAAAGTGAACCAATAATTTAATCACGGAGACACGGAAATACGGAGACACGGAGGACTCGAAGCCATGAAAGGGAACTTGATTTCTAAAAAAACTCCCGCGCGGAACTCCGTGCCTTCCGTGTCTCCGTGGTTTAATTTAAAACAAACTTTTAATTTAATCGCGGAAGCACGGAAGGGCGGAAACAAGTAAATCGAACTAATAATTTAACCACGGAGACTCGGAAGACTCGAAGCCATGAAAGAGAACTTGATTTCTAAAAAAACTCCCGCGCGGAACTCTGTGCCCTCCGTGTCTCCGTGGTTAAATTAAAACCAAACCTTTAGTTTAATCGCGGAAGCACGGAAGGGCGGAAACACAGAAGCCAACCCCTCTTCTTCTTTTTTCCGCGTCTCCGTCCTTCCGTGTTTCCGTGATTAAATTAAACGAACGGATAAGTGGCCCTCGGGCCGATAAAACTCATGTTTTTATGAAACGATTGTTTTCCGACAAAGAGCTGGCGTTTGCGGAATGCGTGGGACGGGTGAACCAGGCGAATCCGTTTTTGCCGGAGCGCATCGAATGGGAGCGCAAGGCGCTCGGGGCGGAGTTTGTCGAGGCGGCGGCGGACTGGAACGTGCAGTCGCACGCAAAAACGCGCCCGAATCCGAACCTCGTCCGCCTGCTGGAGAGGTGCAGGGTATTGACGGAACGGATACGGGACGGCTGGCCGCGCAACGGGCGGGTGACGCGCGCGGAGGGCGAGGCGCATGTGGCGCTGGTGGCGTTCCGGATTTTCCACGCGTTCGCGGAGCGGTTTGACGGGCTGATCCGCGAGGGCGAGGCTCGCCGGAAGCAGGGCGGCGGCCCGCCGCCGGGACGGGTGCGGTTCTTCGTCGAGGCGCGCGCCGAGATGGAGCGGCTGCTGGCCGTGCCGGGGCTGCGCCTGATCGGGGAGGCGGGCGCGGTGGAGCACTTTTTCGCGCTGGCGTTTCAGATGCGGCGGGCGTTTTTCCATATTTTCGGCGCGCTGGCGGGCGGCTCGACGCCGATGGCGCGGCTGCGCGCGGCGATCTGGCAGTCGATTTTCACGCACGATTTCACGCGCTACCGGCGGACGCTTTTTTCTCGGATGGGGGATTTCGCGACGCTGGTCATCGGGCCGTCGGGCACGGGCAAGGAGTTGGTGGCGCGGGCCATCGCGTTGTCGCGCTATGTGGCGTTCGATGCGAAGCGCGGGATGTTCGCGGAGGATTTCGCCGGGGCGTTTTTCCCGCTCAATTTGTCCGCGCTGTCGCCGACGTTGATCGAGTCGGAATTGTTCGGGCACCGGCGGGGGGCGTTCACGGGCGCGCTGGCGGACCGGGCGGGCTGGATGGAGGTCTGCCCGGCGACGGGGGCGGTGTTTCTGGACGAAATCGGCGACGTGGACGCGGGCATCCAGGTGAAGCTGTTGCGGGTGTTGCAAGCGCGGACCTTCCAGCGGCTGGGCGACACGGGGTCGCGGGTGTTTCAGGGAAAAATCATCGCGGCGACGAATCGCGACCTGCCGGCGGAGATTCGCGCGGGGCGCTTTCGCGAGGATTTTTATTACCGGCTTTGCTCGGACGTGGTGCGCACGCCGTCGTTGCGCGAGCAACTCGACGGGGCCGGCGCGGGCGAACTGGCGTCGCTGGCGGGCCATGTGGCCCGGCGGCTGGTGGGCGAGGACGAGGCGGAGGCATTCGCGCGCGAGGCGGTGGCGTGGATGACAAAACACCTCAGCGCGGACTACGCGTGGCCGGGAAATTTTCGCGAACTGGAGCAGTGCATGAGAAACCTGCTCGTGCGCGGCGCCTACCGCCCGGCGGGGCCGCTCGCGGGCGGGACGGCGGACGACTGGAACGCGCTCATCGGCGGCGGACGGCTGACGGCGGAGGAACTCCTGCGGCGTTACACGCGGCTGGTGCACGCGCAAGCCGGCACGGTGGAGGAAACGGCGCGACGGCTCGACCTCGACCGGCGCACGGTGAAGGCGCGGCTGGGGTGAGGGGGCGATAAGGACGGGCGGGCGCGCCGTCGCCGGCCCGGCAACATGCGCGCGCTTCCGTTTATCGCGCCCCCGTGGGGCCGCCGACGGGACTGGCGTAGTTCTTGATAACTGAAGTTACGCGGTCGAATGTCTGAGGGTAGGGCGAAGCGCCCGGCTGAGCCGTGGCGACTCACGGCTCGGCGGGACGCCTCGCCCTACCTGCGACTGCGTAATATCAGCTTGATAAGATAGTCGGTCGCGGTGGCCGCGATTCTGCCAAGCATGGCATTGTCGCGGTGCCGCCAATGGTCCAGGAGCCGCTCCATGCGCCCGCGGATGAATAAAACTCGTGGGTGGCGATTGTCCTGCCGGTTTCCTTGGATGAGTCCCGGAGGGACGACAAGCCCTTAGCCGTGGGTGACGAACGCAGTGAAGAATCCACGGAAAGTTTCCGCAAAACCCCAAGCCCCGGAGGGGCGGCAGCGTCGTGCACTTGCTTGTCTGCCCGCGCTGCCGCCCTTCTCAGGGTTTGTGTTTCAAACCATTCCCAACCGTGGGTTCCTCGCCGCGCTCGTCACCCACGGCTAAACGCTGACCGCCCCTTCAGGGCTTTGCTTCTTCATCGAAAAGAGCGACGAACCATAATGATCGCGAGCGGGGGAGGGTTGAGTCCGGGAGGGGGGCGGGTTAAAATTTCCAGCCGACCGAGAATGTCAGTGAATGGGTGTCAAGACTGTCAATATAACCCCAATCATACTCGGTCTTGCTGACGCGCAGGAAGCGATAGCCTATGTCGAGGAGGAATTTCGGTGTCACATGAATGGTCACGCCGACGCCCAT
>JAIRTK010000441.1 GCA_031254955.1 Opitutaceae bacterium | reverse complement strand
CGCCGAGGGTGAGGGTGCCGCCGCCGGTCTTGGTGAAGCCGCGGTTGGCGCCGGAGATGACGCCGTTGAGCGTGATGTCGTGGGGGTTGCCGTCCACGTCGGCGGCCTTGATGGTGAAGCCGATGCCGTTGGTGCCGAGAGCCATGTTGAGCGAGCTGCTCCAGTCGGCGTGGGCGCCGAGGAGGCCGGAGGCGCCGGAGAGGGTGATGGTCGTGGTCATGCCGGAGGTGCCGTTTTTCACGATGCCGCCGGCGCCGACGTAGAGAGCGCCGCCGTTGGTGCCGATGGTAAGCGTGGCCGAGCCGGCGGTGGACATCTCATCGTAGCCGAGCGTGATTTTGCCGACGATGCTCACGCCGTAGTTGAACTGGGCCTGGGAGACGTTGTTGGCATTCTGGTTCGTGCCGTTGTCCGCGTAGCGGGAGAGCACGAGGCCGTGCGTGGTGTCGGTGACGATGAAGCGGGCGTTGGCGTTGGTGACTTGCAAGCCGCCGCCGCGCGCGTTGGTCACCTGCCAGCCGATGAAGACGGGGCCGTCCACCTGCACGAGGGCGTTGCCGGCGATGTTCATCGCGCCGTTTGAGTTGGCGGTGCCGATGCCGAGCTGGCCGAGGGACATGGTGCCGCCGCTGATGTAGATGCCGGAGCCATTGGAACTGGAGGGCCAGGTGATGCTGCCGGCGGAGTTGCGACCCAGGCTGAGGTAATCCGCCTCGAACAGGCCGCCGGTCATCTTCATGCCCCATGATTCGGCGTTGCTGCGGAATTCGCCGAAGGTGGCGGTGCCGGAGTTGATGACGACGCCGGTCGAGGGCACGGTGGTCAGGCCGCCGACGGCGAGTTCGCCACCGTCGAGGACGAGGCTGGCGGCGGCGGCGATCGTGCCGTTTTCAAAGCCGATGAGGCTGCCGCCGGGCTTGAGCGTCAGGGGGCCGATGTTGACGTTGAGCGGGCCGCCCGTGAACACGCCTCTGCCGGCGATGTCGAGGCTGGCGCCGCCCATCTTGGCCAAGCCGTCCGCGCCGGCGAGGGAGGCGGCGATGACGACCTTGGCCGCGTCGTCCAAATCGGCGTAGATGGTGGGCGGGGCCGCGTCCTCTGGATTATCCACGGGCATCGCCGCCAAGGTGAGGGTGTGGGCGCCTTCGAGCGTCCAGCCGAAGGCGGTGTTGGTGTCGGTGTCGCCGAAGTTCAGGATGCTCAAGGTGCGGTCACTGTCGAGCTGGACGGTGCGGTTTGCCGTCAGGTCGAGCGTGCTGAAGTCGGCGGAGCGCCCGACGCCGTCGGCAATCATGTCGTCCTCCCAGTTGGCGTAGTCGCTCCACCCGCCGCCGGTGGTGGCGCGCGTCCAGATGCCGTTGCCACGGGGGGTGCGCGCGTAGATTTCGCCTTGGTCGTAGCCGCCCGGCAGGACATTGCCCGCCAGATCGGTGATGGTCGGGGCGGCGGCGAGCTGGAGGCCCACGGAGCCGACATCGGCCATGTCGACGCCGACGAGGGTCACGTAGGCGATGGAGGCGTCGGCGGCGTCCGGCACGGCGTTCGTGATCGAGCCTCCGGAGATGCCGTTGCCAAGGACGGCTTGGAAGTCGGTCGCGTCCACGCCGGCGACTTTTTCATTGAAAGTCACCTTGAAGACAAACGAGGTGGCCGCGGTTTCCTCCGAGGCGGGATCGTGGCGCGTGATGGAGCGCACCGAGGGCGCGGTGGTGTCGATGGTGGCGACGAAGGGAGGGGAGGCCGCGCTGGTGGCCGCGCCGACGGTGGCACGGACGGAAAACGCGTAGGCGCTGTCGGGCAGCTCCTGCGAGGCGAGGTCGATTTCCCAATTTCCGCCGGTGGCGATGACGGGCGCGCCCACTTGGACTCCGGCATTCATGAGGGAAACCGTGGCGCCCGCCGGCGCGGTGCCTCGAATCGTGATGACGGCGGTGCCGACGATGCCGTCGATGGCGTCCACGCCGGTGTCGGGCGTGATGCCGGTGATCGCCGGGGTGGCGATGGAGGTGTCGAGCGTCATCGGGGCGGAGGCGGCGCTTCCGTTGCCGGCGGCGTCCTCCACCTTGGCGGTGAAGGTGTAGGCGCCGGTGGCGTAGTCGGCGACGGCGAAGTCGTAGGTCCACACGCCGGCGGCGTCGGCCTGCACGGGCTGGGCGTTCAGCGGAGCGGCGCCTTTTTCGGCGCAATAGAGGGAGACGTAGCCGCCGGGGATGGTCTCGCCGGTGGCGACAAAGCGGTCCGCCGCCAGCGCCACGTCGTAAATAACCGGGGCCGTCGGAGGCGCCGTGAGGATGGTGACGGTGTAAGGGGCGGTGGTCGCGCCGGTGTGGTCGCCGACGGTGGCGTTGGCGGTGAAGAAATACTCGCCCGCGGGCAGCGTGGTGGCGGTGTAGTCGTAAGCCCATGCGCCGTCACCGGGCACGGGCACGTCGGCGATTTTGTTGAAGGTGATTTTGTCGAGTTCGGAGCGGTAAAGGTGCAGGGTCGAGCCAGGCTCGGCGGTGCCGTGGAGGATGAGGGTGGTGTCCTTGGTGATGGCATCGGCGGGGGAGACGCCGGTGTCGTCGGAGATGCCGGTAAACACGGGGGCGGCGGGGCCGAGCAGTTCGTCGAGCGAGGTGACGAAGTCGGGGCGCGGGGGTTCCTCCATGCCGGTGCCGAGGTAATAGCTGAGGTGCGGGGGCTGGTTGTAGGCGACGTTTTGCCAGGCGATGCTCATGCGATATTGGCGGTCGTGCATGAGGGTGGGGATGCGATACACGGTCGGGGCGACGGGGATGTAGATGCGCAGGGCGGCGCTGTCGGTCTCGCGCACGATCATTTCCTCGCGCCAGTCACCGAAGATGTCGCCGCTGAGGCAGACATTGGCCTTGGAATCATTGTTGACGAGGGCGCCGGCGGTTTCCAGCACGCGCGCGCTGGTCTGGGTGTTGGCGTTCCATTTGGTGATCCGGGCGGGGCCATTGGTGCCGCCGTCAAGGATTTCGCGCAGCAGGTCGCCATCCCACCAGATGGCGGAATTGTAGCCGGGCTGGGTAAGGCTGAGGCGTTTCTTGGTGGTGGCGTCATAGACGGGGGCGCCCGAACCCCAGACTTGATAGCCCGGATAACGCGGGTCGATGTGTGCGGCGAGGGCGCGACCGGTGTCGCTAAGGCCCGTGATGCGCAGGAGTACCGTGCCAGTGGCGGCGTCGCGGAGGGTGTGTCCATAGGGGTTGGCGTTGGTTTCATGGCAAACCCAGACTTGGAGACCCGTGCTGCCAGGAATCATCTTGGAGACGTGCATGGCGTCGCCGTGGCCGAGGCCGGTGGAGTAGAGGCCGATGCCGTCGTCATCGACGGCCATGGAGCCGTAGATGATCTCGTCCTTGCCGTCGCCGTCCACGTCGGCGGCGGTGAGGTTGTGGTTGCCTTGGCCGGCGTAGGCGCTGTTGGGTTTCTCGTCCTTGCCGTTGCCGGA
>JAIRTK010000376.1 GCA_031254955.1 Opitutaceae bacterium | reverse complement strand
CCAATAATTCAATCAATTCACCACGAAGAACACGGAGGACACGGGGTTTGGCAAAAACCGCCTTTCTCCGCGGACCCTGTGTCCAAAACAAACCAATCCGATAAACCAACCGCACGATTTATTCCCGCCATGAAATCAAACAAAACCAACACACACTCGCGCGGCGCCGCCGCGTTTCTCGCGGCCCGCGCCCTCGCCGCCGCCAGCGTCCTCGCCACCGCCGCCACCGCCACCGCCGCCGCCGCCGGCGCCCCCCTGACCTTGGAGCACCCCTTCGTGGGCACCTACAAGAGGGAGGCCCAGCAGGGCATGGCCATCCACAAGGACACCGCCTTCCTTTTCAACAACACCGGCATCGTCCGCATGTATAATTTGAAAACCAACGAGTTTATAAACGACTACCTGCTCGACAGCACCGCGCCGGAAAACCACGCCAACTGCGCCAACTTCGGCGTCGAGTTTCCCGAGGGCAACAGCGCCTACCCCGCCCTCTACGTCTCCGAGTGCTACGGCCAGCGCCGCTGCTTCGTCCAGAGCGTCAGCGCCGCCGGCGCGAAATTGATACAAACCCTGAAAGTCCGCCGCGACGGCAAAAGCATGGAACCCCTCACCGCCGACTATTCTTTCGACTGGTATGTGGATAAGGAGGGCAAATTTCTCTACTTCGCCGCCATCACCCGCGACGCCAAAAACCGCGTGGACGACAGCGATTACCTCATCACCAAAGTCCGCCTCCCCGCCCTTTCCGAGGGCGATGTCACCTTCACCGAAAAAGACTTTCTCGACCAGTTCACCATCCGTTTCCGCCACCTCAGCCAGGGCGGCGTGATCCGCGGCGGACGGCTCTACATGCCCGTCGGCTGCCTGAAACCCGCCGGCACCAAAAAAGACCCGGCGGATCGCGCCCTCATCGTGGTCGATCTGGGCAAAAGGCAAATCGAGAAAATCATGGACTTCAGCAAAGACTTGACGCTTGAGCCGGAGGACGCCGACTTTCACGGCGACAAATTGCTCATGGTCTGCGGGCAGGCCGGCGGCCTCTGGCACATCAAGGGAATCTGACCAAAGGCACTTTGAAAAACTCCATTCTCCAGACCAACGAACCCGCCGCGAAGGAACACCCATGAATGCGAATGCCTCAAACCCCATGCTTGTCCAGGGAGGGGCCAATCATTCTTGTTAACCGCAAAGGATGCGAAGAGCGCGAAGAATGCGAAAAGTGTTAAGAGCGCGAAAGGCGCGAAGGACGCGAAGCCACCAGGATGCGAGCAAAAGTATCCATTGATTTATATTCGATTAATTCACCGCTGTTACGCGCAGCCGTCGTAGCGCAGGATGCAGTCCGCCAGTCTGCGCTACGACCGAGGCCGCGCGTAACCTCAGTTATTCTGTCAACCACGCTCCGATTTCCCCATGAAATTCCAAACCTCCAGCCCCGTTCGGCGGAGGCCTCGGAGAGGCCTCCCTACCGGCGCTCCCGCGCCTGCACTACACCGGCCCGCGTAACCACAATTAATTAAGAAAACCCCTCGATGCTGCTTCCCGAACTTTGCGCCCTTCCCAACCTTCGCGCCCTTCGCATCCTTCGCGGTTAAAAATGTATTTTTAGCAGTTCCCATCAGTTATATCATTTCCCTTTTTCCGATGACAACGGAGGCAACACTTGCGCCAATCCTGCGCGGCTTCGTCCTCGGGCGGCCTCGCCTGGCGCGGACGCCCGCCTCGATATTTCGTTCCCCGGACCAATAAAGTTTCCACCCAAAAATACCATGTCTTCCACGACCGCAAAACGTTTCCGCTACTGGCAATGGCGCACCATCCTTGCCACGATGATCGGCTACTCGCTGTTTTATTTTGTCCGCAAAAACCTCAGCGTCGCCATGCCCGGACTTCAGGCCGAGTTTGGCATCAGCAAGACGCAACTCGGCGTGTTTCTCACCGCGCACGGCATCATCTACGGCGTGTCGAAATTTCTCAACGGCATCATCGGCGACCGCGTGAACTCGCGCCGCTTCATGGTCGCCGGCCTGCTGCTCGCCTCGCTGTGCAGTATCGCGTTCGCCTTCGGCCCGACCATTGCCGCCGTCGTCGCCGGCGCCGGCGATGGGGAGAAATTTTTCGGCGCGCTCGTCGTCTGCTTCGGTGTCATCTGGGTGGTCAACGGCTGGTTCCAAGGCATGGGCTTCCCGCCCTGCGCGCGCCTCATCACCTATTGGGTGCCGCCCGCCGAACTCGCGACCAAGATGTCGGTGTGGAACGCCTCGCACTCCATCGGCGCCAGCTTTGTGGTCGTCCTCTGCGGCTACGTCGTCGCGTTCGGCTGGCGCTGGTGCTTCTGGTTGCCCGCGGCCATCGCCATCGCCGGGGCCGGCGGCCTCTGGCTCGCGCTCCGCGACACGCCCTCGTCGGTGGGGTTGCCCGAATTGCCCGGCGCCGGCAAAAAGGCGGCGGCGACGGCGGCGGAAAATGAAAACGACACCGCCGCGTTCAAGCGGTTTATCCGCGAAAACGTGTTTCTCAATCCGGTGGTCTGGATCATCGGCGTCGGGCAGTTTTTTGTCTATGTGATGCGCTACGCCATCCTCGACTGGGGGCCGACTTTCCTCGGCGAGCACTATGGCATCCCGATCAAGTCCTCCACCTGGATGACCGCCGGCTTCGAGGTCGCGGGCATCGCCGGGATGCTGCTGGCGGGCTGGGCGACCGACCGTTTTTTTGGCGGGCGCGCCGCGCGGGTGTGCGTGCTGTGCATGGTGCTGGCCGTGGTGTTTGTCCTGCTTTTCTGGCTGCTGCCGCTGCCGGCGCCGGCGATGGCCGTGTTGTTGATGGCGGCGGGCTTTTGCATCTACGGCCCGCAGGCGCTGGGCGGGGTGATCACGGCCAACATCGTCACCCGCCGCGCGGCGGCGACGGCGATCGGCTTCACGTCGTTGTTCGCCTACGCGAGCACCATCGTTTCGGGCTGGGGGCTGGGTCTGCTGGTGGAGAAATACAGTTGGTCCCACGCCTTCGGCGTGCTCTGCCTGACCGGCCTGGCCGGAGCGGCGGTCTTTGCGCTCCTGTGGAAAACCAGACGCGACGCCTACGGCGAGTGATTTTCCCTTGGGACGGATTGCTGATTAACCCCTCGCCCTTTTGCCTGG
>JAIRTK010000373.1 GCA_031254955.1 Opitutaceae bacterium | reverse complement strand
GGCGCGGGCGCGGCGCTGCTGTCGCCGCTGTTTCGCCATCGCCTCCTTGCCGCGCCGGCCTGGCCGGAAGGGCCTGCCATCGAGACCACTTTCGGAAAAGTGCGCGGCTATATCGACGAAGACATCCACGCGTTCAAAGGCATTCCCTACGGCGCCGACACCGCGCCGCGCCGCTTCATGGCGCCGGTGCCGCCCGAGCCGTGGGCCGGCGTGCGCGAGACACTGCGCTTCGGCCCGCGCGCCCCGCAGCCGGGCCGCGCGCAATCCTCCGCCTCCGGCGGAGCGTCGCCCGATCCGGTCAGCGAAGATTGCCTTTACCTGAACGTCTGGACCCCCGGCTTCGAGACGCGCGCGAAGCGCCCGGTGATGGTTTACATCCACGGCGGCGGCTATAATGCGCTCTCGGCCAACGACCCGCTCTACGACGGCGTGCGGCTTTGCCGGCGCGGCGATGTCGTGGTCGTCACGCTCAACCACCGGCTCAATGCGTTTGGCTACCTCTATCTCGCGGAACTGGGCGGGGCGGAGTTCGCAGACTCCGGCAACACCGGCCAGCTCGACCTGATCCTCGCGCTCGAATGGGTGCGCGCCAACATCGCCGCCTTCGGCGGCGATCCGGGCTGCGTGCTCATTTTCGGCGAATCGGGCGGCGGCGCGAAAAACGCCTGCCTCATGGGCATGCCGCGCGCGATGGGCCTGTTTCACCGCGCCGCCTCGTCCAGCGGGGAAACCGTCACGGCGTCGCGCCCCGAGACGGCCACGCGCCGCGCCGAGGCCGTGCTCAAGGCGCTGGGCCTGGACCGCGACCGCGTCGCCGCGCTCAAGACCGTGCCCATGCGCGACCTCATCGAGGCCGGCCGCGCCGCCGGCTACCACGGCCCCGTGGTCGATGGCGGCGCGCTGCCGCGCCATCCCTTCCATCCCGACGCGCCGGCGTTTTCCGCGCACATCCCCTTCATGGTCGGCACCAACAAGGACGAATCGCGCCTGCTCATCGGTCGCGGAAATCCCGCCATGTTCGAGCTGACTTGGGAAACCTTGAAGCCGAACCTCGCGAAATACTCCGAGAAAATGGGCGCCCTCGACCTCGACGAGGTCATCGCGATGTATCGACGCGCGCACCCGGAGTTTTCCGCGAGCGATATCTTTTTCGCCGCGACCACCGATTCGCGCGACTGGCGCCCGGCGCTGGTGGAAATCGAGCGCCGCGCCGCGCTGCCGCCCGGCGCCGCGCCGACCTATTCCTACGAGCTGCACTGGGGTTCGCCGGTCACGCCGCGCATGAAGGCGCACCACGCGCTCGACCTGCCGCTGCTGATGGACAACGTCACGCTCTCCAGCCGGCTGACCGGCACCGGCCCCGACGCCTACGAGATGGCGGCGATGATCAGCGAAACCTACCTCGCCTTTGCGCGCACCGGAAAGCCCGACAACCCGAAAATCCCCGCGTGGCCGCCCTACGATTTGCACCGGCGCGCCACGATGATCTTCGACCTGAAGCCGCGCGTGGTTGACGACCCGCGCGGCGAGGCGCGCAAACTCTTCTCGCAAGTCCCGTATGAAAATCCCGGCACGTGACCGCCCCCGTGACAATCATGAGGGAACTCCTGAAAATTAAAAACCAACCGCGAAAATCGCGAAAAACTGCAAAATCTCCAGTAATTATATTTTATTAACTGATGTTACGCGGAGGGTCTTTTTTGGAGTGCGGTGACCTGTCACCGCTTTTGACGGGCCGACCTGTCGGCCCGCCCCGTTTTCCCCTGACTTTCCCCGGCGGACGGGGCGGCGCGACAGGTCGCGCCGTCGAAAGCGGCGAGAACTCGCCGCACTCCATAAAAATGCCACCGCACCCAAAATCAGCTCTCCGCGTAACTTCAGTTAAATAAATCATCCATTTTTCTCCGGTTTGATATTTCGCGCCCTTTCGCGTCCTTTCGTGGTTAAAAATTGAATTTTTAGAAGTTCCCATGACAAAATACACGCCCTCCGCCGCAAACCGCCCCCGGAAAAGTGTAACCTATTGGGTTATACTCTCTCTGTCCGTCGCGGCGGCGCTTCACGCCCGGTCGCCGGAGCCGGAGCAACCGCCGCCATCGCCGCCGCCGCCGCGGCGTTTCGATTTCGGCGCGGGCGCCGTGGCGCCGGGCTTCACGCCGGTGCGCGCGGACACGTTTTATTCCGACGCGCGGGGTTATGGTTTCGAGCCGGGCGCGGTTCTCCGCGAGGTCGATCGCGGCGGGGATGAGTTGCGCGGCGATTTTGTGACCGCGGGCGACGGCGGCGCGCCGTTCAAGTTTTCCGTCGCCGTCCCCGAGGGGAATTACCGCGTGACCGTGACGCTCGGCGATGTCGCGGGCGAATCGTTGACGACGGTCAAGGCCGAGACGGGCCGCCTCATGCTGGAACGCGTCGCCACCGCAAGCGGACGTTTCGAGACCCGCGCGTTTCTGGTCAACACGCGCAACGCGCGCCTCTCGCCCGGCAACCAGCTCAAGCTCGACGTGCGCGAATGGGACGCGGCCAGGAACCGGGCGGTCACGGCCACGTGGGACGACAGGCTCACGCTGCAATTCAGCGATGCGCGGCCGTGCGTGTGCGCCGTCGAACTCGAACCCGTGGCCGGTGCGATCACGGTGTTTCTCATCGGGGACTCGACCGTCACCGACCAGGGTTCCGAGCCTTTCGGCACCTGGGGCCAGCAATTGCCGCGCTGGTTCGCGCCGCCCGTCGTCATCGCCAACCATGCCGAGTCGGGCCAGACGCTGAAGGGGTTTCGTTTCCAGCGCCGCTGGGACAAGGTCATGAGCCTGATGAAGCCCGGCGATTATGTGTTCATGCAATTCGGCCACAACGACCTCAACCAGCGCGGGCACGACGCGATGTGGCCGGTCGGGGACAAGGCGGGCGACTGGGTGAACACTCACGCGGACGCGGACACCGATTATAAATGGCTGCTCGCCGCCTATGCCGTCGAGGTGAGGCGCCGAGGCGGCACGCCCGTGATCGTCTCGCCCATGACGAAGATCGACCGGCGTAGCGGATTATTGAATACGCCGGGCCTGGGCGGTTATCCCGAGGCCGCCAGGGAAGCCGCGCGGCTCGCCGGCGCCGCCTTCATCGACCTCAATGCGATGAGCGCGGACATCGTGCGCGCCCTCGGTGAAAAAGCCGCGCCGCTCGCCTATGTGGACGGATTGCACTCCAACACCTACGGCGGCTACCTCTTTTCGCGCTGCATCGTGGAGGGTGTCCGCCGCGCCCTTCCCGGACTCGCGCGCCATATCGCGGCGGATGCGGGCGCGTTTGATCCCGCGCACCCGAGTCCCTTGCCGGACGGCTTCAAGCTCCCGCTCGATCCGAGAGTAGAATTGCCGCGCCCGCCAGGGTTTCCGCCGCGTTCTTCGCGGACAACTCCCCGCCCCTCAACCGCGCCGGCGCCGTGATCCACGCAAAGCCGGCGCGGAGATAAACGCAAAGCTGACGCGGAGACCCACGCAAAAATCAAGGCCGGCCTCCCACGGGGTGCCCTTCCGCGTCCCTCTTAATTCCGACTCCATTTTGAATCGCGAATGGACGCGAATGGACGGAATGGACGAAATGGACATGGATGGGCGTGAATGGACACGGATGGGTGTGATACCCTTTGCGAATGAAAATCACACTA
>JAIRTK010000369.1 GCA_031254955.1 Opitutaceae bacterium | reverse complement strand
CGATTTTTCTTTTTGATAAATGCTCTTAGAATTGGCGCCGACACTGTTTGTTTATGGGGATTTCTCTCATCGGGATTTTTGGGGGATTTCGGATTTGTTATTTCGGATTTGTTATTTTTCCAAGGACGTGTCTCAACGCCGTTTCCAGCCGGGCGTGGCGGAAGATGAAACCGGAGTCGAGCAGCCGCTCCGGCATCAGACGCCGGCTTGCCAGCAGCAACCCGTCCGCGAAGGCGGCGCCGTATTTCAGGCGCAGCGCCCACGCCGGCGCGCCCAGCCAGGCGGTCTTGCCGAGCACGCGCGCAAGCGTCGCGGCAAACTCCGCGCCCGTCACCGGATTCGGCGAGGCCGCGTTGACCGGGCCTTCGCACGCCTGCGAAAGCACCGCGTGGTAAATCGCGCCGACCGCGTCGTCGGCCAAGGCCCAGCTCACCCAGTGCCGCCCGTCGCCAAGCCGTCCGCCGCGTCCGCCGCGAAACGCCGGCAGCAGCCGCGCCAGCGCGCCGCCCTCCGGGGACAGCACCATGCCGAAACGCATCAGCACCACCCGCAGCCCGAGTTCGCGCGCGGCCAGCGCCTCGCGCTCCCACGCCTCGCACACCTCCGCCAAAAACCCGTTGCCGCGCGGGCCTGACTCATCGAGAACCGTGTCGCCGCGGTCGCCGTAGAAACCGGACGCGGATGCGTTTACCAGCAAGTGCGGGCGGTGTTTCATCTTTTCAACCGCGGCCACCAGTGTGCGCGTTGCGCGGACGCGGCTGCCGCGAATCGCCTCGCGGCGCGAGGCCGTCCAGCGGCCCGCCGCGATGTCCTCGCCGGCCAGATTGACAATCACGTCCACCCCGCGAAGCGCCGCCGCGTCCAGCGCGCCTTTCTCCGGGTCCCAAAAAAGCTCGTCGTCCGCCGCCACTTCGCGCCGCGCCAGCCGCAGCACCTCGTGGCCCTGCGTCCGCAAAAACACCATCAGCGCGCGCCCGATCAGACCCGACGCGCCCGCCACCGCGAATTTCATTTTCCGCACCGCGCCGTGCGCCGCGAGCAATTCGAGGTCATCGCTGACGGTGGTGTGCCGCCAGGCGAACAGCCGCGCCAGCCGCTCGTCGTCGCCCGCCGCCCCGGCGACCTCGTCGGTGAGCACGCACGCCGCCGCGCCCTCCTCCTGCACCCGGCACACATGCCCCGCCGGTTCGCATCCGCTGGCCGCGCCGGGATTTTCTTCACGCCACCACGGAGGCGTCAGCCGTTCCGCCACGCAGGGCCGCGCCAGCCATGCCTTTACCTCGGAGGCCGGACGGTGGATGAGGATGCTTTTGCTGAAAGTGGACGCGCTCATGCGGAAGACGCGGAAGTTGTTACCGCCGCAGCCCGTCCCGGCGCAATACCACATTCGGACGCCGCCGTCGCCGAGGGCTGCGCTTCAAAGTCGAGTCCCCAAAGGGCGCTCGCGCAAGAAGCGGTGGCGTCCCACCGCCAGACACGAGCCACGCGAGCGTCTGTTCACACGCGAGCTTTCGCGCAGCCCAAGCGCAAGCGGGCGAGGCTTTGCCTCGTCCGGAGCCGGGATGCCGCCGCTCCTTGCGCGAGCGTCCTTCCTCATCCCGTTTGATATCCATTCCCAGTGAACATGACCCTATAGAAGCAGAGCCATGTAGGGGCTTCGCTTGCGAAGCCCGTTGCTGGAGCACGGATATCAAGCCGGGCGTCGCAAGCGACGTCCCTACAAAAGTGTGATTTCCATTGGGAATGGGTATGATTCTGAAACCTCTTTGAAGCGCCACCACCATCGCCGGATGCAATTCAAAGTGCGGCTATGAGTCCGAGCATCTTTCATGCGTCCAGATCCTTTCTTCTTTCTTCTTTCCTCTTTATCTTTATCCATCGGTGGCACCGCACGGGGGAGAAAGGGAAACGAAGAAAGAGGACAAAAAACGAGAAAGAAAAAAAGTACGAAAAACGAGAACGAGAACGAGGAGATGGGAATGAGAGAGTGGCGTTGGTTTGAAGAGCACCTCCGGCGGCGGCGACGACGGATGCGTGACCAGCCCGCGCGTCATTTGCCTTCACCTGCCCGCGATGGCGACGGCCCGGGACATTGATTTATAACTGATGTTACGCGGGGAGTCTTTTTGAACCACCCAACGCAACCCGCCCAAGGTAGGGCGGCCTCGGCGAGACCGCCCTACCGGCGCTTCCGCGCCAGTCCTCTTGCGTTGGCGATAAAATAAATCGAAAAGACTTTAATGCCATGTCTGAAATCGTTTTGGACTTTAGCGGTCCCTGGCCCTCCAAAGGGAGCAATTCCATTCGGATGTGGTATGAAAACAAGTTGTTGCTCATGGTTTTCTTTATTCGCTTCAGGTTCAATACCTCGGGGCTTGCCCCGAGGTTCTTTATTTTCCCTTCATTCCCTCCATTTTCTTCTGTTCAAAAATGAATTTCATAACCTTCCTGTATTCTTTGGAGCATCTATTAAAAAAATCGGGGTGGTCTGTTGTGACGCAGAGAACACAGAGCACGACTCGCAGAGGCCGCGGAGACCCTGCCTGAAAAGGTCTTTTCTCTCTGTGCTCTCCGTGTCGGAGACCTATGTTCTCTGTGTCACAACAGACTTCATTTGCTTTTTCGCTTCTTTGCGTGGGTTATTTTGTCAGGCACCGAGATTACGTGCCGCCGTCGTAGCGCAGGTTGTCAGGCTTCTCGCTTCGCTCGGGAACCAACCTGCTGACGGGTCGATGGCCCGCACTGAAGCAGACTTGGAAGTCTGCGCTACAAGTCTGCGCTACGAACGAGGCGGCGCGTAATATCGGTGAGTCACTCTTATTCATTCTCTTTATTCTTT
>JAIRTK010000359.1 GCA_031254955.1 Opitutaceae bacterium | reverse complement strand
GATGTATCGCATCACCGACCTGAGCCAATTGTATCTGGACTACGAATACGCCAAAGCCGCCCGCTACGAACGCCCCTGGGGCCTCAACTTCGGCTACCGCCGCCTCTGGTAACCCGCCCCCCTCTCCACACACACACCACCACCAGCCACCGCGCGGACGATCGCACTGCGCCGGCCCGCGTAACATCGCGATGCCGGCCTGCGTGATCTCGCGGCGCTCTGGCGGCGTTTAGTTCGCCACCGGGCGGACAACCATGTTGCGGTAGTGCGCGTCGCTGTGGTCGCCTTGCAGGTAGATGGGGCCGGGGACAAATTCGTCCGACGTGAGCGCGCCGCCGGTGCAGCCGAGCACGGGCTGGTTGTCGATGATGGTCACGCCGTTCAACACCACCGTGATGTGGCGGTTCACCAGCGTGGCCTCGACGGTCTGCCATTCGCCGGGGGCTTTTTCCACGGCGGCGCTTGGCGCGATGCGCCCGTAGAGCGCGCCCATGTTGAGATAGCCGGGCGGCTGGTCGTGGGTGTCGGCCATCTGGATTTCGTAGATGCCGCGCAGATACACGCCGCTGTTGCTTTTCGGGGGCATGTTGACTTCAAAGCTGATGCGGAAGTCCTCAAAGTCCGCCGCCTTCGTGCGGAGGTTGGCGCCGTGTTTTTTCGTGCCGTCGGGCTGGACGACGTTGTTCGACAGCACGCCGTCTTTCAGCGTCCAGCCGTTGTAAGCCTTCGGGTTCATGACGGCCCAGTTGTCGAGCGTGTCGCCGATGAGGCGGACGGGCGCGCCGAACTTCACTTTCGCGAGGTCGGGGCGCGGCGGGAGCGCGGGGATGCGCCTGCCGGAAAACGTCTCCGGCTTGCGGATTTCGGCGCCGGTGGCGTCGAGGTGGCGGACGGTGAGGGCGAGCGCGTCCCGGCCTTCGAGCTTCGCGGTGATCTCGTCGGAAAAGGGCTTGCCGTTCCGCTTGAATTCGCGGGTGACGACGAGCGCGCCGTCCTTGAGCGCGGCGGGCGCGGGGCGCGGGTGGCCGCCGCTCCAGAGCAGGAGCGCGTCGAGTTTGCCGTCCGGTTTTTGCGTGAGGCCGAGCCAGCCGATGCCGCCGCCGGGAATGGTCAGCGCCCAACGCGAGTCGGCGAACCCGGCGGCGCGACGTTCGCACGCGACGGACGCCGTGAGGATGCCGGCGGCGAGAAGCGCGCCCAAGCCGGCGGTTTTGAGGAAGGGGATGAGTTTCATGACAAAGCGAACTTGCCCGTCCTCTCCAGGATTTCAAAGACGAATTTCGCGAGAGAGTTTCCGGGGGAGGGGGGAGAGAGTGTGTGTGCGCTTCGTTCCGCTTCTCTCTTTCTTCGTTTTCGTTCTCTTTATTCTTTAATAGACCTGTTGTGGAATAGAAAGCTGGGCGAGAGAGGGGAAAAAGGATAAAGCAGGAGTCATGAACCTAATGAGCGGCTAGTGCAGAGACGAGGGAAGCCGCAAGGCGGTGTTGGGAATGGGAGGGGGAAAGTTCGAGGAACTGGCGGAAGGAATGCAAGGGTTGTGGCAGAGGCGATTGGAGAACCGGCTTGAGCGACAGCGTGCAGTGGGAGCTGGCCAGCATGGAAAGATACCGACGGGCAGGCACAAACCGGCCTTCATTCTGTTTTATCTGAAAGGGCATCTGACGCATGCTTGCGAGTGTGCGTGCCGATAAAAGCAAGCAAACGCCGTCCGCGTGACGAGCAGGATTGGCAGGGGAACCGGCTTGTGTCCAGGCACCGGGTGGTGGCCGAGCATAGCATCGAGAGCATGAAGCGTTACCACGCGGTTGCCGTGCTCTTCCGCAATCGAAAACCCAAAACCGACGAGCACTTCAACCTGCCCGCCGCCGGATTGTGGAACTACTTCATCAACTGACTGGAACTCCCATGCCTTTGCTTCCTCTCTTCATTAGTTCACAACAGGTCTATTATTTCTCTTTCTCCACAGGCAACCCCGCCCGCCCGGAGAAAAACGAATAAAGAATAAAGAGAACGAGAAAGAGAACGAGAAAGAAGAAAGAATAAAGAGAACGAAAAACGAGAACGAGGGAAGGAAAACACCGGAGTGGTGATGGGTGGAGGGTGGTGTGTGTGGGTGGGTGATGGGTGATGGGTGTGTGTGGTGTGTGGGAGGGAGAAGGGGAGGGGGAAAGAGGAACGTGTGCCGTGGTGTCACCGCAGTGCGACGCGACGCGACACCACGGCGCGCCCGGTGTCACACCCGTGGCGCCCAGCCTCCGCCCCGGCTCCCTCGCGCGCAGCGCGAAGACTCGCGCGGCACGCCGTTTGCGATAGACTAGCCATTATGGATTTTCAAAAACTCACCGTCATGTCGCGCCAGGCGATCACCGACGCCCAAGCCGAGGCGCGCCGCCGCCAGCACAACGAAGTCGATACCTGGCACCTCCTCCACGCCCTGCTCGCGCAAGAGGACGGCCTCGTGCCCGCGCTCGTCGAAAAACTCGGCCTCGCCGCCAGCGCGCTCACCCTCGCCGCCGGGCGCGAACTCGACCGCCTGCCGCGCGTCTCCGGCAGCGTGGACGTGTCCAAAATCTACGTCACGCAAGCCGTCAACGAAGTGCTCACTCGCGCCGAGAAGGAAGCCGAAACGCTCAAGGACGATTTCGTCAGCGTGGAGCACCTCTTCCTCGCGCTCATCGAAGTCGCGAAGCCCGAGACGCTCGCGCGCTGCCTCAACTCCTTCAACCTCGACCGCGACACCGTGCTGAAAACATTGCGCGCGCTGCGCGGCAACCAGCGCGTCACCACCGACAACCCCGAAGCCACCTACCAGGCGCTCGAAAAATACGGCATCGACCTCGTTGCCCAGGCGAAAAAAGGCAAAATGGACCCCGTCATTGGCCGCGACGACGAAATCCGCCGCGCCATCCGCATCCTCTCGCGCAAAACCAAGAACAACCCCGTGCTCATCGGCGAGCCTGGCGTCGGCAAGACCGCCATCGTCGAAGGCCTCGCGCAACGCATCGTGCGCGGCGACGTGCCCGAAGGCCTCAAAGACAAAACCCTCTTCGCGCTCGACATGGGCGCGCTCATCGCCGGCGCGAAATACCGCGGCGAATTTGAGGAACGCCTCAAAGCCGTGCTCAAGGAAATCAAGGAAAGCGACGGACGCATCCTCCTCTTCATCGACGAACTCCACACCATCGTCGGCGCCGGCAAGACCGACGGCGCGATGGACGCCGGCAACCTCCTCAAACCCATGCTCGCGCGCGGCGAGCTGCACTGCATCGGCGCGACCACGCTCGACGAATACCGCAAACACATCGAAAAAGACGCCGCGCTCGAACGCCGCTTCCAACCCGTGCTCGTCGAACCGCCATCCGTCGAGGACGCCATCTCCATCCTGCGCGGCCTGAAAGAACGCTTCGAGCTGCACCACGGCGTGCGCATCCAGGACAACGCGCTCGTCAGCGCCGTCACCCTCTCCAACCGCTACATCTCCGACCGCTTCCTGCCCGACAAAGCCATCGACCTCGTGGACGAAGCCTGCGCGATGATCCGCACCGAGATGGATTCCGCGCCGCAGGAACTCGACGCCCTCCAGCGCCGCGTCCTCCAACTCGAAATCGAAGAAGCCGCGCTCCAACTCGAAAAAGACGACGCCTCCCGGCACCGCCTCGACACGCTGCGCCGGGAACTCGCCGACGCGCGCACCGAGACCGCCGCGCTCCGCGCCAAATGGGAAAAAGAAAAAGCCGCCGTCAACCGCGTGCGCAAAGTCCGCGAAGAACTCGACACCGCGCGCCTCGCCATGGAACAAGCCGAGCGCGCCTACGACCTCAACAAACTCGCCGAACTGCGCCACGGCAAAATCCCGCAACTCGAATCCGAGTTGACCAAACTCGAAAAAACCGAAGCCAAGACCGAACTCTTCAAAGAGGAAGTCTCCGCCGAGGAAATCGCCGAAGTGGTGGCCAAATGGTCGGGCATCCCCGTCACGCGCCTCATCGAAAGCGAACGCGAAAAACTCCTGCGCCTCGGCGACATGCTCCACCGCCGCGTCATCGGCCAGGACGAAGCCGTGCGCCTCGTGAGCGAGGCCATCCTGCGCGCCCGCGCCGGCATCAAAGACCCGCGCCGCCCGGTCGGCAGCTTTCTCTTCCTCGGCCCGACCGGCGTCGGCAAAACCGAGCTTGCGAAGACGCTCGCCGAAACGCTCTTCGACAGCGAAGCCGCGATCACGCGCATCGACATGTCCGAATACATGGAAAAACACAGCGTCGCCCGCCTCATCGGCGCGCCCCCCGGCTACGTCGGCTACGACGAAGGCGGCCAGCTCACCGAAGCCGTGCGCCGCAAACCCTACGCCGTCGTGCTCTTCGACGAAATCGAAAAAGCGCACCCCGACGTGTTCAATGTCCTGCTGCAAGTCCTCGACGACGGCCGCATCACCGACTCGCAAGGCCGCACGGTGGACTTCAAAAACACCCTCATCATCATGACCTCGAACCTCGGCAGCCGCTTCCTGCTGGAAGGCGTGACGGGCGACACCATCCCCGACCCCGTGCGCGAAAGCGTGATGGCCGAGCTGCGCCGCGGCTTCCGCCCGGAGTTCCTGAACCGCATCGACGAAACCCTCCTCTTCAAGCCGCTCACGCTGGAGGAAATCACGCAAATCGTGGACCTGCTCGTGGCCGACCTGAACCAACGCCTCGCCGACCGCCGCGTGACCGTGAAGTTGGATGCGAAGGCAAAGGATTGGGTGGCCGAAAAGGGTTACGACCCGGTCTTCGGCGCCCGCCCGCTGAAGCGTTTCCTGCAACGCCAGATCGAGACCCGGCTCGCCCGAAGCCTGGTCGGCGGAGAAATCCCCGAAGGCGCGACAGTAAAATTCACCGTCAAGACCGACAACTTGGCAATGGAAGTAAAAGCCTGACGCCCCGGCGATGGAGGTAAAAGCCTGAGCAAACAGGAATCGAATGCCCCCCTCCCAAAGTAATGCTCCCTCCAACATCTTCCCTCTTCCCTCTTTCCTCTTTCGTCAGGAAGGGGAGGATGGAAGTCCCAAACAAAGCGAAACGCCTGACACCCATTCCCAG
>JAIRTK010000348.1 GCA_031254955.1 Opitutaceae bacterium | reverse complement strand
CCAGGTGGCACAGACGCGTTGCCTGTGGGATTGAGTGGCACGGGCGTCCTCGCCCGTGGACGGCGCTCCGCGCCGCAAACCTCCCGGACTCATGAGCGGGGGCGCCCATGCCATTCGATCCCACGGACGCATGTGCGGGAACGCCCGTGCCACTCAATCCCGCAGGCCGTCCGCTTAATTTCAGGGTTTAACAAAGTAGAACTAAGTGAAAGCGGGGTGATGCGAGGCGCGGGAGTTGAAGTTGGGCGGGGGCACGTTTCAGGCGCTGGTCGCAGGGGGCTGCGACTTGGACTTTCCACGTCAACGGGTGCGCGCAGAGTGATTTCAACGGCAGCTTTGTATCGTGGCGATCTGGCGGAGGTCGGCGCCGGGGTGACGCCGGGATTTGAGGCCGGGGCGTGCGAGGGCGGCGTGGCAGGCTTCCCCTGTCTCCAGCGTGGTGGAGCCGGCGCCGATGAAGACGATGCCCCTCTTGCGCACGATGGCGGCGGCGACCTCCGCGATGGCGATCTTGGCGTTGAGCTTGCCGCGACTTTTCCGGTCGAAGGAAATCTCCCCGTTCACATGGCCGGGATGAGGCATCGCGTCATGGGTTGGGACGGTCTCGCCGGCTTTTTACAATTCACAGCAGTTTGTGGATAACTTTTTTTCAGAAAATGGCATTTGGATGCAAAGTTTACTTGACCGAAATGGGGTAAAATGGGTTGAAATGGGGCGTTTTGGGGCGAAATTAGCTCACTTTCCATGTCTCAACCCGTCAAAGCGTTTTATACCGGCCTGTTCCGGCACACGTTGGACGACAAGAATCGGCTCACGATTCCGTCGGCGTGGCGCGCTGTGCACGGGGCAAGCGACACCTTCCTCGCCACGCCTCATCCCGATGGTTACGTCGCGGTGCTGCCCCCGCTGGAAGTCGAGAAACTTTATGAGAAGGCCGCCCAGAAGGCGTTGACCGACCGGGATGCCCAGGACGCGTTTGCGCGCTTTTTCGCCGCGTCGCACGCCTTCACCTTCGACAAGCAGGGCCGCATCAGCCTGACCGACGAACTGCGCGCCCACGCCGGCATCGACAAGGACGCCGTCCTCGTCGGCACGCTCTCCAAGTTCAACATCTACAGCCCCGCGCGCTGGACGAAAGTCGAGGCGCGCACCGCGGGCGACAACCTCGGCGACATCATGCGCCGCATCGGAATCTGAGCACATGGACAACGAAGCGCACCTCCCCGGCGTCCGCCTCTCCGGTTTCGCCATCGCGCGCATCTGGCACCACCGCCTCTCGCGCACCACCGTGCCGCGCCCGGTCGCCGCCGCGTTTTCCGCCATGCCGGAACGCGCCCGCGTGCGCCCGCGCGTGTGCGCGGAACTCGTGCTGCATTCCCTCAAGGAAAAACACAACCCGCGCGTCCGCGAGGCGCTTCCCCCGGACGGCGAAATCCGGCCCGCGACGGACGCCGACTCCCGCCATGCCGCATGAAACGGAGACCCCCGTCATGGCAACCGGACACGCCCCCGTTCTCCTGCAAGAGGTGATCGCGCTGCTCGCGCCGCGCGCGGGCGGACGCTATCTCGACGGCACCTTCGGCGGCGGCGGCCACACCCGCGCCATCCTCCAGGCCGCCCCCGGCTCCCGCGTGACCGCCTACGACCGCGATCCCGAGGCCGCGGCCCGCGCCGCCGCGCTCGCGGAGGAATTTCCCGCTCGTATTCAATTCATCAATACCGATTTCAGCCTCCTCGCCGCCTCACCGGAAAACGGCTTCGACGGCGCGCTCTTCGACCTCGGCCTCTCGTCTTTCCAGCTCGACGAGGCGGAACGCGGTTTTTCCTTCCGCCACGACGCGCCTGCCGACATGCGCATGGACCCGCGTTCCGGCGTGCCCGCCGCGCTCTGGCTGGAAACCGCCACCGGGGAGATGCTCGTGCGCGCCGTCCGCGACTACGGCGAGGAGCGCAACTGGCGCCGCGTCGTCCGGGCGATCCTCGACGCGCGCGGCACCGGCGCGCTGGCCCGCACCGCCTCGCTCGCCGGCCTCATCGGCGCCGCGATTCCGGCCCGCGAGCGCCGCGTCGCGAAAATCCACCCGGCCACGCGCGCGTTCCAAGGCATCCGCATCGCGGTCAACGACGAACTCGGCGCCATCGAGCGCGCGCTGCCCGCGGCCTTTGAGCGGCTCGCTCCCGGCGGCGTGCTCTGCGTGATCAGCTTCCATTCGCTGGAAGACCGCATCGTGAAACGTTACTTCCGCCGCCAGTGCGGCCAGCCGGAAAACGCCTCCGACTCCACGCCGCGACAGCTCCGCGAGCAACACGCCGGGCCGCTCACGCGCAAGCCCGTCACGCCGGGCGAGGCCGAGCTGGCCGCCAACCCGCGCAGCCGCTCCGCCCGCCTCCGCGCGCTGCGAAAACTCTGAGCGCCGGAAACGCCTCCAAAAAACGCATTCCAAAAAACGTATCCAAAAAACAATCACACCGCCGGCGGGCGCGACCAGCGCCGCCCTTCCCGCCTCTCCCTCCCTATCGCCTCTCCCGCCTTTCCCGCTCTCCGCCCTCTCGCCTTTCCCGCTCTCCCTCCTCTCCCGCTCTCCCGCTCTCCCGCCTCTCCCACCTCTCCCGCCCTCCGCCACAACGCATGAAAAAAACGAACACAAACGCCTTTGTCAGCCAGATGCTGGTTTACTCGCTGCTGCTCATCGGCCTGGCCGGGGCGGGCGGCATGACCGCGGTCTGGCAGCGCCAAGCCATCGCCGCGACAGCCGGCCGCATCAAACAGCTTGAGCAACAAGCCGCCGAGACCGACCGCCGGCAGGCCGGAGTCACCGCCGCCGTCGCCGCCGAGCAGACGCTCGACGCGCTCAACCGCCGCAACCAGCACTGGATGCTCGGCCTCGCGCAAGTGCGGGAAAACCAGATCGTGCGCGTGGACGGGCAGCCGGAGCGCCGCCTCGCCGCGAAACGCAACGCGGAAATCCTCGCCGGACGCGCCGCCCCGCCGCCCGCCCTCGACCGCAACACCAGCCGGCCCGCCGCGCCCCCCGCGCCGCCTCAGGCCCGCTACGCGCTGGGAGGGGCGCGCTGACCGGGCATGGCGTCGCGCGGATTCGCCTCCACTTACCGGGTCGCCCTGCTCGCCGGGGCGATGCTGCTGTGCTTCGCCGGCGTGGGCGTGAAGCTGGTGCGCCTGCACATCATCGACCGCGACCTCTATCTCGCCGCCGTCGAGAAATCCCGCCAGCAATCCACCACGATGCACGCCCGCCGCGGCGACATCCTCGACGCGCGCGGCGACATCCTGGCCACCAGCCGCTCGATGATCGAGCTTGGCGTCGATCCACAGACCTTGCGCCCCGAGGACGAGCCGAAATGGCCCGAGCTGGCCCGCCTCCTCGGCCTGCCGGTCAACCAGCTCCGCCGGGTCTTCCAGACCCGGACCCGCGCGCCCGCCGCCGGCGCCGCCGGACGCGAGATACGCTGGGCGAAACTCCGCGACGAAATCCCCGAAAGCCTCTACGAGGAAGTCAACAAACTCGGCATTCGCGGGGTTTACGGACAACGGGTTTACCGACGCGTGTATCCGCACAGCCAACTCGCCGCGCACATCGTCGGCTTCGTCAACAAGGAAGGCGTCGCCGCGTCCGGCGTCGAGGCGTATCTCGACAACTACCTCATGGGCTATGACGGCTGGCGCGAGTCCGAGAAGGACGGCCTGCGCCGCGAACTCGCCCAATTCCGCAGCCGCGACGTGCCGCCCAAGGACGGCTGGAGCGTCGTGCTCTCGCTCGACACCGCCGTGCAAAACTGGGCCGAGGAGGAACTCGCCGCCATCGCGCGCGAGTTCCAGCCGCGCCACGCCACCCTCATCGTAAGCGACGCGCCAAGCGGCTTCCTGCTCGCGATGGCGAACCACCCGACTTTCAACCTGAACGAATTCAACAAGGCGCCGATGGAACTGCTCAAGAACAACGCCATCGCCAGCCAGCTCGACCCAGGCTCCACCTTCAAAATCGTCGCCGCCTCCGGCGCGCTCAACGAACGCCTCGTCGCGCCCGACACGCGCTTCGATTGCTCCGCCGACCTCGCCACCCACAACGGACGCAGCCTGCGCCTCATGCGCGACGACCACGCCAGCGACCACCCGCTCACCGTCGCGGAAATCATCAGCCGCTCCAGCAACCGCGGCGCGACGCTCCTCGCGATGCGGCTCGGCGACCAACGCTTCTACGACTACGCGCGCGCCTTCGGCTTCGGCGGGCGGACCGGCTTCCCCTTCGGCGGCGAAATCAGCGGCCTGCTCAACCCGCCCGCCAAATGGAGCGGCATCGACATCACGCGCATTCCCGCCGGCTATTCCATCAGCGCCACGCCGCTCCAGATCCATTGCGCCATGGCGGCCATCGCGAGCGGCGGCGAGCTGTTGCGCCCGCAGATCGTGCGCGAAATCCGCGACGCGTCGGGCGCCGTGGTCTTCCATTACGGACGCGAAAGCATCCGCCGCGTGCTCTCGCCCGCCGTGGCCGGCCAGATGGCGTTCATGCTCCAAGGCGTCGCCTCGCGCGGCGGCACCGCCGCCGTGGCCGAAATCCCCGGCTACCAAGTCGCGGGCAAAACCGGCACCGCGCAAAAAATCATCGACGGCCGCTACTCAAACAAAAACCACGTCGGCTCCTTCACCGGCTTCCTGCCCGCGGGCAACCCCCGCGTGGTCATCACCATCATCGTGGACGACGGACGCGCGCCCGCCGGCGGCGCCGGCTACGGCAGCAAAGTCGCCGCGCCCGGCTTCCGGCGCCTGGCCGAAAAACTCATCCCGTATCTCGACATCAAACCCGTCGCGGTCGCGGGCGCCTGGCAGGCGCTCGCCGCGCATGGAGACCCGCGCCCATGATCGGCTACCTCACCCGCGACCACGCCCTCGTCAACGCATTTCGCTCATTCGCCGGCGCGCCCGCCCCCGCGGCCCCCCGCGGCCGCGCGCGCCGCAAACCCGCCACCGCGGAAGAAAGGATTTTTAACATGGCACCCAAATTGTCCGACTACTTTGGCGATGGTGAAATCATCGACAGCAAAGGCGCCCTCGACCGCCCGATTTCCGGCCTCGTGATGGACAGCCGCCGCGTCGTGCCGGGCAACCTGTTCTTTGCCCTGCCCGGCCTGCGCGCCGACGGCTCCGGCTTCATCGACGAAGCCGTCACGCGCGGCGCCGTCGCCGTGGTCACGGCCAAGCTCCCCGTGCACGCGCCCGCGAAAGTCACCTTCATCCAAGTCGCCGACCCCCGCGCCCAACTCGCCCGCGTCGCGCAACGCTACTACCGCTTCCCCGACCGCGACCTCTCCGTCGTCGGCGTCACCGGCACCAACGGCAAGACCACCGTCAGCCACCTCGTCAAGCACCTCCTCGACGGCGGCGCGCGCGTCGGCCTCATCGGCACCATCCACTACGACCTCGGCGCGCGCACCGTGCCCTCGTTCAAGACCACGCCCGAGTCCGTGGACATTTACGGCATGCTCGCGCAAATGCGCGACGCCGGCTGCCGCCAGGCCGTGATGGAAGTCAGCTCGCACGGCATCGACCAACGGCGCGTGCTCGGCCTCGGCTTCAGCGCTGCCGTGTTCACCAACCTCACGCGCGACCACCTCGATTACCACCAGACGCTCGAAGCCTACTTCGCGGTAAAGACGCGCCTCTTCACCGGCGCGACCGGCGCCGCGCCCCGGCTCGCCATCATCAACCTCGACGACCCGCACGGCGAAAAACTCGCCGCGCTCATCCCCGCCGGCGCGCGCGCCGTCACGTTTGGCGAAAACCCGCGCGCGCAAATCCGCGCCGAGGACGTGTCGCTCCATTTCAAAAACACCACCTTCCGCCTCGTCTGGCCCGGCGGCGCGATGCCCGTCGAAAGCCCGCTCATCGGACGCTACAACGTCAGCAACCTCCTCGCCGCCGTCGCCACCGCGTGGGCGCTGGGCCGCGACCCCGTCGTGTTCCTGCCGCGCCTCAAAACCTTTCCCGGCGTCGCCGGACGCATGGAACGCATCGAGGCCGGCCAGCCCTTCAACGTGCTCGTCGATTACGCGCACACCGACGACGCCCTCCGCAACGCCCTCGGCATGCTCCGCGCCATCACGCCCGGCCGCCTGCTCGTCGTGTTCGGCTGCGGCGGCAACCGCGACCGCGCCAAACGCCCGCTCATGGTGCGCGCCGTGCAGGAACAGGCCGATTTCGCCTTCGCCACCGCCGACAACCCCCGCGGCGAAACGCTCGCGCAGATCTTTGCCGACATGAAGACAGGCGTCACCGCGCCCGACAAAATCACCTGGATCGAAGACCGCCGCCGCGCCATCGGCCATGCCCTCGACATCGCGCAACCCGGCGACTGCCTCCTCGTCGCGGGCAAAGGCCACGAATCCTATCAGGAATTTGCCGACACCGTCATCCCCTTCGACGACCGCCAGACCGTCCGCGAACTCATCGCCGTCAAGACACTGAAAAATTAGGAATTAGAATTTAGAAATTAGGAATTCCAAACCGACAAACCGCCACTCCGGCAACCCGCCTCCACCTCCCGCCACGCCCCCCTGATTTCTAAATCCTAATTTCTAATTTCCAATTTTTCCCTCCCATGCCCGCCGACCAGCCAGCGCCCGCCGCCGTCCTCACGCTCTCCCGCGACGAGATGCGCGCCCGCGCGCTCGCCTTCGCCAGACGCTGGGCCGGCCCGCAGCGCGAGGAAGCCGAGGCGAAAAGTTTTCTGGATGAATTTTTCGGCGTCTTTGGCCGCGACCGCCACGCGGTTGACGCCGTCCACGAATACCGCGTCGAACGCCCCGAACGCGGCGAAGGCCGCATTGATTTGCTCTGGCCGGGCAAGCTGCTCGTCGAAATGAAATCCACCGGGCACGACCTCGCCGCCGCCGCGCAACAAGCCTTCGCCTACCTGCCCCACCTCGACAGCGAAACCGCGCCGCGCTGGGTGCTCCTTTCCGACTTCGCGCGCTTCGTCCTCTACGACCTCGGCGAGGACGTTCACGAATACCTCTCCGGCCTCGCGCCGACCGTCACCGGAAAACGCAGCCCCCTCCTCGCCGCGCACTTTTCCCTCGACGAACTCCCTTCAAAACTCCGCCACTTCGCCTTCATCCGCGACGAGGAACAGTCGCTTTTCCAAACCCAGCCGGAAGTCAACCAGAAGGCCGTCGCGCTCCTCGGCGAACTCCACGACACCCTCAAAACCTCCGGCTACTCCGGCCACGCCCTCGAACGCCTCCTCGTCCGCATTCTCTTCTGCCTCTTCGCCGAGGACACCGACATCTTCCCCTGGAACTCCTTCACGCGCTTCGTCGAAAACTCCGCGCGCGACGGCTCCAACCTCGGCGAACGCCTCGCCCGCCTCTTTCAGGTGCTCAACACACCCCGCGCCTCGCGCTCCCCCCACCTCACCGCCGACTACCAGCCCTTCGATTACATCAACGGCGGCCTCTTCGCCGAGCGCCTCGACCTCGCCGACACCACCGCCGCGCACCGCTCCGCCCTGCTCACATGCTGCCGTTTCGACTGGGCGCAAATCTCGCCCGCCATCTTCGGCTCCCTCTTCCAAGGAGTGATGGAACCCCGCGAACG
>JAIRTK010000290.1 GCA_031254955.1 Opitutaceae bacterium | reverse complement strand
GCCCGGCAGCGGCGGCGGCGCGGCGGGCGGGGGGGCGCTCACGATGGCGGGCGCGGGAGGGGGGGCGGAAACTGGGCGCGGGGGCGGGGGGGCCGGGATGGGGCGCGGGCGGGGCGGGGGTGGCGGAGGGGGCATCGGGGCGGAGGCGGCGAGCGCGGCTTTTCTGGCTTCGGCTGCGGCGGGTTGCGCGGCTTTTCTGGCTTGGGCGGCAGGTTGGGCGGCGGCGGCTTGCGCGGCTTGGGCGGCTTTTTTGGCTTCGGCGGCGGCGTGGGCGGCGGCTTCTTTTTCGCGGGCCACGTCTTCGGCGCTTTTCACGCGGACGCCGGCCGGGATGAAGACGCCGCCTTGGGGCGGCGGGGGGGGGCCTGGCGGGGGCGCGGGGGGCGCGGCGTTGGTGTCGGGCGCGGCGGGTGGCTCGGATTGCTTTTTCTCATCCCGGAGGACATCGGCGTAGATGTCGGGGATGACGCCCGAGGCGCCTTTGGCCTCAATGTTGAACTTCTCTTTTACCAAGGCAATCAATGCCTTGTTTTCCATGCCGAGTTCTTTGGCGAGTACGTGGATGCGGACGCTCATTCAGTGTGGATAATCGGCGTTGCGGGCGGGTGGGTGTTTTATTTGTTCACGCGGGACAGGACATCCTGCGCTTCCTGTTCGGAGAAGCCGGCTTCGATGAGGTCTTCGAGGTCGACGGATTCGAGCACGGCGGGGGAGTTCATGCCGATGTTGACGAGGCGTTCGGCGATTTCGCGGGCGAGGCCGAGGTTTTTGGTGAGGGTACCGATGGCGATGGCGCGCGGGTCGGCGGTGGCGATTTTGTATTCGTCGATGTCGAGGCGCCAGCCGATGAGGCGCGAGGTGAGGCGCGCGTTTTGGCCTTTGCGGCCGATGGCGATGGCGAGGTTTTCGGGATCGACTTTCAGCGCGATGCGGTGGTTTTTTTCGTCGATCTGGATGTCGCGGGGGATGGCGGGTTTGAGTGCTTCGACGACCATTTGCCGCGGTTCGGGGAAGTAATTGATGATGTCGATTTTTTCGCCGTTAAGCTCGCGCACGATGGTTTTCACGCGGGCGCCGCGGGCGCCGACGCAGGCGCCGACGGGATCGACTTTGGGGTCGGCGGAGGTGACGGCGATTTTGGTGCGGTAGCCGGCTTCGCGGGCGAAGGCTTCGATTTTCACGGTGCCGTCGGCGATTTCGGTGACTTCGAGTTCGAACAGGCGGCGGACGAATTTCGGGCTGCCGCGGCTGAGGATGATTTCGGGGCCGCGCGGTGTCGCTTCGATGGCGAGCAGCAGGCAGCGGATGCGGTCGCCCGCCTGGTATTCTTCGCCGGGCACCTGTTCTTTGTGGGCAAGGACGGCCTCGGCTTTGCCCAGGTCGATGTAGATGTCGCCGCGTTCTTTCCGGCGGACGATGCCGGTGACGATGTTGCCGACCATGTCCTTGAAGTCGTCGTATATCCGGTCTTTTTCAAATTGGCGCAGTTTTTGCATGACGGCTTGCCGGGCCGTCTGGGCGGCGATGCGTCCGAGCATGGCGGGGTCGATTTCTTTTTCGAGGATTTCGCCGAGTTGCGCGTTTGGGGCGAGGGCCTGGGCTTTTTCGATGTGAATTTCGGTTTTGGGGTTGGAGACGGAATCGACGATTTTGAGCAGGGACCAGGCTTTGAGGTGGCCGTTTTTTTGGTTGATTTCGATTTTGAGTTCCTGGCCGGAATTAACTCCTTTTTGGGCGGCGGTTTTGATGGCGTTAACAATCGCGGCGATCATGTCGGCGCGGCCAATGCCTTTCTCCTTCTCCATGTATTCAAGGACGGCTAGAATTTCGCTGCTCATAAATCGTGAGTGTTTGAGTGAATTGAAAAAAAAGGCGGGCCGGAGGCCCACCCAGTGGAAAGTGAACGTTGGAAACGAGGTTGCAAAGGTAGCGGGCGGGCCGGGATGTTGTCAAGCCCTTGCGGGACGGACCGGGCAAATCGGGCTGGGAGCGGCTGTTTTTCGCACGCAGAGGCGCGGAGGCTCGGAGAGGGATCCGGACTTCTCCGCGTCTCCGTGTAAGTGTATCCGTCGGGTTCCAGACATCGAAAAGAGCGGGGAGCCTGACAAGATAAAGGAGAAAGAGGAAGGGTTCCGGCGGTGGCATCATTTTGGGGGTTGCGCCCGGCAAACCGGGCATCGTCCATTGACAGCGGGCTGAAAAACACAAGAACTACGGGCAGGCGAACCCGTGGCGTCGGGCTGAGATTGGAACACGATCCGTTCCTCTAGCCTTCGAACCTGATGCGGTTAGTACCGTCGAAGGGATACTGTTGGCCCGCTGGCTGCGCGAAGGGCCGGAGGCTCCCGTCGGCGTTGGTGGTGACCGCAAGCCGGTACCTCCTCTCTCCTCCCTCCCATTATATGCCGACAAACCCAACCTCACCAGCGTCCACCGCCAGTCGCGGCCAGTTGTTTCCTGGCTCGCGGCGGGTCTATATCACCGGCAGCCGGTCCGACCTTCGCGTGCCCATGCGCGAAATCATGCTTTCACCCACGAGGACGCCGGATGGCGCGGAGCAGCCCAACGCGCCGGTCCGCGTTTACGACACCTCGGGGGCGTGGTGCGACCCGGAGTTTCACGGGGACACCGCGCGCGGGCTTCCCGCCGTCCGCTCCGCGTGGGTCCTCGAACGCGGCGATGTCGAGGCCATCGAAGGCCGCGAGGCCAAGCCGCTGGATGACGGTTATCTTTCCGAGACGCACCGCGTGCAGGCGGAACGCGAGGGCCGCCGCAATCCCCTCCGCTTCTTTCAACGGGAGGGGCGCAAAATCCTTCGCGCGCGTCCCGGCCAGGCCGTGACCCAGCTTGCCTATGCCAAGGCGGGAATCATCACGCCCGAGATGGAGTTTGTCGCCATCCGGGAAAACATGAGCCTCCAGCGGGCGCGCGAGTTGCCCGGCGCTCCCGAGGTCGGCGACGGCCCGCGCAACGCCCTCTGGCGCCAGCATCGGGGCGATGCGCGGGGCGCGGCGATTCCGAGGGAAATCACGCCGGAATTCGTGCGCGCGGAAGTCGCCCGAGGCCGCGCCATCATCCCCGCCAACATCAATCACCCCGAGGCCGAACCGATGATCATCGGGCGCAACTTCCTGGTCAAAATCAACACCAACATCGGCAATTCCGCCGTCGCCTCGTCCATCGACGAGGAAGTCGAGAAGATGCGATGGTCCATCAAGTGGGGCGGCGACACGCTCATGGATTTGTCCACCGGCAAAAACATCCACCAGACCCGCGAGTGGCTCCTCAGGAATTGTCCCGTGCCGGTGGGCACGGTGCCCGTTTACCAGGCGTTGGAAAAAGTGGGCGGGCGTCCCGAGGCGCTCACGTGGGAGCTTTTTCGCGACACGCTGATCGAGCAGGCCGAGCAGGGCGTGGATTATTTCACCCTCCACGCCGGCGTCCTCCTGCGCACCATTCCGCTCACCGCGCGGCGCATGACCGGCATCGTTTCCCGCGGCGGCTCCATCATGGCGAAATGGTGCCTGCATCACCACCGGGAAAACTTCCTCCACACGCACTGGGACGACATCTGCGACATCATGGCCGCCTACGACGTGGCCTTTTCCATCGGCGACGGACTCCGCCCCGGCTCCATCGCCGACGCCAACGACGACGCCCAGTTTGCCGAACTCAAGACCCAGGGCGACCTCACCCGGCGCGCGTGGGCGAAAGGCGTGCAGGTCATGAACGAAGGCCCGGGGCACGTGCCCCTGCACCTGATCGCGGAAAACATGGAGAAACAACTTGAGTGGTGCCACGAGGCGCCCTTCTACACCCTCGGCCCGCTCACCACCGACATCGCGCCCGGCTACGACCACATCACCAGCGGCATCGGCGCCGCCCTCATCGGCTGGCACGGCACCGCCATGCTTTGCTACGTGACGCCCAAGGAACACCTCGGCCTGCCCAATCGCGACGACGTGCGCGCCGGGGTCGTCACCTACAAAATCGCGGCCCATGCCGCCGACCTCGCCAAGGGGCACCCGGCGGCGCAATACCGCGACAACGCGCTTTCCAAGGCGCGCTTCGAGTTCCGCTGGGAAGACCAGTTCAACCTCTCGCTCGACCCCGAGCGCGCCCGCGAATACCACGACGAGACGCTGCCGCAGGAAGGCGCCAAGACCGCCCACTTCTGCTCGATGTGCGGCCCGCAGTTCTGCTCGATGAAAATCACCGACGACATCCGCCGCTACGCCGAGGAGCACGGCCTCGATTCCGTCGAGGCCATCAACGCCGGCTTGAAGGAAAAAGCAGCCGAGTTCCACGCCGCTGGCGGAGAGATTTATCTTGGAGAAAAACAATGACCATCCTCGTCAACGATCAACCCCGCGAAATCGCCTCCGGACTCACCGTGGAGGAACTTGTGCGCGACCTCGGCCTCGCCGGTCGCAAAGGCATCGCCATCGCCATCAACGACGAGGTCGTGCCCCGCGCCAGCTGGACCACGCGCCGGCTCGCCTCCGGTGAACGCGTGCTGGTCATCCGGGCCACGCAAGGCGGCTGACCTCATGGACAGCGCGAAGACACCGCTCCGCCTGCTCGTCATCTCTCCCGAGGGAGAAGACTCCCGCGAACACGCCGTGCTCGCGGAACTCTTCGCCGCCGGGCTGCGACATTACCACCTGCGCAAGCCGGGATGGGCGCGCGCGCGCCTTGCCGCATGGCTGCGGGCGCTGCCGCCGGAGTTTCACCCGCGCATCGTTCTCCACACGCACCACAACCTCGCCGCCGAGTTCGACCTCGGCGGATTGCACGAACGCGATTCGGGCCGCGCGGCGCCGCCTGACTCATCGCGTATGGCCTCCGCCTCATCCGGCGGCCCCGGCGGACGCATCCGCAGCCGTGCCGTGCACAGTCTCGCCGCGCTGCGCTCCGCGCTGGATCGCCGCGAACGCCTGCTTTTCAGCCCGGTGTTTCCCTCGATCTCCAAACCCGGCCATGCGCCCGCCTGTTCGCACAAAAAACTCGCGGCCCTTCTGGCCCTCCCGCGCCGGGCTGAAGTCATCGCGCTCGGCGGCGTCGATGCGACGCGTCTGCCCGTCTGCCGCGCGCTCGGCTTCGACGGCATCGCCGTGCTGGGCTCCGTCTGGCAGGCCGCCGATCCGCTCAAAGCCTTTTCCGAACTTCAATCCCTGGCCGCTCAGCCTCAGCCCCGTCCGTCGCTGGTCGCGCCTTCTTCATAACCCGGATTTCAAACTGCCTATGAACACCCAACCTCTCGTCATCGCCGGCGTCACGCTTCGCTCCCGCCTTTTCCTCGGCACCGGCAAATACAGTTCCGGCGCGGTCATGGCCGAAAGCCTGGCCGCCTCCGGCGCCGAACTGGTCACCGTGGCCTTGCGCCGCGTGCGCACCGACGG